>CAMHBE010000286.1 GCA_946183095.1 uncultured Clostridia bacterium
CGAACAGGGGATTGAGTATCTTGAATTCACGCGATATGCCGTCATCCTTATCCACAAAGAAGCTATCCGCATAGCCGACAAGTAAGAACTCCGATCCCGAACGAACACCGTCGAAACTTATGTACAGAAAGCAGCCTTTCGTGCTGTCTTTTATCGTGAGCTTATTGTCGTAGCAGTCTATACCGACATTCGTTGTTCCGCGGAACGTTTTTTCAAGGTCGAATGAACATTCCCGCGAATATGCGGCACCGCTGTCGGTAACGCCCGTATCGTACCCGTCGAGCCACACCTCGTTCATAATAGCGTAAGGCAGACCTGCCGGGTCGAAACTGTTATAGCGCTGCTCCGACATAAGGCAGCTTTTATCGTATGTTATGCCGTATGGCAAAGCGTACCGGTTATAATAAATATAGGCTGGGTCATAGCCTTCGAGGGGAAGTTCCCGATAAGTGTCCGCTCCGTAGATATATGGACATTTTTCTGCTGTGTACAGATCTTTCACTCCGAACAGAGAATACACGACCTCTTTTCCCGAATAACCCCATGTCTGTCCGGGGCTGACAAGGCACAGTCCGTCCATGCCGATACGGTCAAGAAACTTCATATAATTTCCGTTGATAGTGCTGTTGAAAATTTCTGCAGTTGGCAGATCGTAGAGCAGGGTACCGTTGCTGTAAATGCTTTCTCCGCTCTCGATCTTACCTGCTATCTTAGCCAGTATATCTCTTTTTTCAAGATCATCCGACGGGAAGGTACCGTCGGCTATATCACCGATATAACTGTATCTGTCGGGAATATCGGCTTCTTGCGGTATTGCCGCTATCGTCCTGTAGAAATGATCCGATAACGGCGGTATGCTGACTACATACTTTGACAATACATCGCTATTGTATGTGAGACCGCACACCGTAAATACGCATATCGCCGCAGCTGCGGCAGGCAGTGCAGTTCGGGTGTAGCGGGCAGTCAAAGCCGCGGCCGCCGTCAGCAGCGTACCGAATATGACCATAGGATAGATCGAGTACAACTTTCCGGCAACCGCCACCATGACCGCGCCGGCAAGCACGACCGCTATCACCACTATGAGCAGTATCGTCTCATAGCGCTTTTCGCCCTTTATGTTTTCGGGTATCTTCCGTATTTTCCCGTATAGCCGCGACGCTCCCGACAGCGCGAGTTTTCTTGCGGGCGGCACCGCGAATACCGCAGCAAGTATAAGTATCGGTACCGCGCTCGTAAACCCGGGACTGAGCATAGTTGACAGAAGGTAGAATATACACGCGAAAACCATGCAGGCTGTATCGCCCTTCTGCGGTCTCACCAGCGCGGGAATGTACTCTATACAGGTGTACGCTATCAGCACCGGGGTAACAAATCCCCACCTGCAAAGATAGTACTGAAATGCGTTCACCGCATAGGTCGTCACCGGAATGAGCATCATCAGCAGCGCGGCAATGCCATAAGTGCGCAGCTCGCTCTTTGCGCGGGGGCTTATTAGTGAATACAGGAACAGAGGTATGGCTGCCGTCCATGTGATACTGCAATATTCGGGCGTATAGAGTCCGTCAAACATTTTAGAGAGAGCCCTTATATCGGGAGTGAACATCGCCGCAAGACTGATATTCGGGTCACCGAGCGACCTTGCGCTTTGCAGGATGTTCCACAGAATCGGCAGCAGCATCACCGATGCCGTCAGCGCGCCGAGTATAGTGTAAAGAAGTCCGATCAGAAAATACTTACCGAGACTCTTAAAATAGCGTCCTTTGTGTACATAATACACCCTTATGGCGGCGAATATCACCACAAACGGTACGGTGTACAACAGCAGATGTACTCCCGCAAGTGCCGGATATGCCACAGACAGCGCGTACAGCACGCCGTTCTTTCCGTGTATTATACGGTCGATCCCCACTATCATAAGAGGAAATGCCGCCACCGCATACAGGAAATGCGGATTTGCCCAACCGAACATCCAGAAGTATGAGCAGAACACATATACCGGCGCAAACGCGGAACTTAGCAGCGGATCTTTTCCGAAATGCACGCACATCGCGATGAACGTAAGACCCGAAAGGAACGCGAGTATCACCATTCCGCCGGTAAAATAACCCGCCATTGCGCTTTCCGGCAGAAATACGCTGAACACATAGTACGGCAGCAGGGGGATCAAGTCAGTGTAGATCGTTGTGACCGTGTCCATGCCAAAGCCATAATTCAGATCTATCATCGTAAACGTGGGATGACCGGACGCTATGCTGTCAAAAAATGAAAGCAGACCACTGCGCAGTCTCACCAGAAAAGGAAGGTATTGATCCATACCGTCCGAGCCGAGCAGATATCCCTTCTCGCCAAGCGTCTTTCCGGCAGCCGCAATAAATATAACCGCAAACAGGAGCGTGTATATGATACCGCAGACAAGAACACACCGCGCCTTGCTGCGGCGAATATTCCCATACAGCGCCGAAAGTCTGTTTTCGGCAGTTGAAATAATATTACCCATCGGTCAATAAAATATTCCCCTATAAACTCAATGATGTCAACCATATATCCCCGAAATGCCCTGAACCGTTCTTCTTCTTTCTGCTCACTTAAAATCCTTCGGGGAGTAGGTCTTTGCGAGTTCTTTCTTCATAGTGCTGAAACCTTTCTTTTATATCCGTTTAAATTTATACCAATAATACGAGTGTAAACACACCGTTTAAAATAACAGCCGCAGCCAACATCAGCATCCGTCCTATGTAATAATACGCAAACTCACGACGGTTTTCAAAACGGTTAAAAATGAAGTCGGATAACAAATTCGGACTTTTTAAAGCCGGGATGATAAGTGCAGCCCCGATAATGATATCCACTATCAGCAGCAGTCTGAACATCCCACCGAATACAAGATCCATAACAAGCGCGTATATCGGCAGGGCAGCAGCTCCCGCGTACTGCCATTTTTTCGGATGATCGCCCGCATAGTGCGCATATTGCCGTTCGGTCTCGTATGAGGCAGTGTCCTCAAAAGCGTGTATTTCGCTTTCCGCTGCCGCTCGTGTAAAAACTCCGCAGTCAGCACATTCAGCGCGACCATCATTGTACACACAGCCGCATTTCGGACATATCCTCTGCTCTCCTGAAAGATACCCGTGTTCGGGACAGACTGAATATGTCGGTGTGATCGTGTAATAAGGGAGTTTGTAATTATCCGAAATCTTCTTTACAAGCTCAGCAGCTGCCCTCCAGTCAGGAAGCTTCTCCCCAAGGAAGCAGTGGAATACCGTTCCGGATGTATACAGCACCTGAAGCTCGTCCTCTTTGTCCAAGGCCTCAAAGA
>CAMHBE010000287.1 GCA_946183095.1 uncultured Clostridia bacterium
CGGTCGAGTGGGAGCGGATGATATGGTCGAGCGTCATGCGGCGCTCGGTAACTCCGTAATACAGCGCCGTCACGAATGCCCTGTCCTCCGCATTGCGGGAAAGCGCCGCGTCAAGCGCTATGTTCGAGTAAGTGCCGTCGGAAGCGGCTTTCAGCAGCAGCCTCAGCACCTGTTCACGGGCGTTCATACTCCGGTCTGCTCCCAGAACACTGTACCTGCGGGAACTTTCTTGCCGCGCAGGTAATCGTCAGCCGACATACGCCTGCTCCCCTCAGCCTGAACGTCTGTGAGCCGCAGCACACAGCCGCCGCAGGATACTCCGAGCTTATCGTCAACGGCAGTCCCGGCAGGCTTGTCGGTCTTTATGTCCGTTTTTTCCGCGAAATAGACCTTGAACCGCTTGCCGCCGAGTTCTGTGAATGCACAGGGACTTGCGGACATACCGCGTATCAGGTCATACACTTTATCTATAGGTTTTGTGAAATCTATCCTGCACATTTCCTTCGTCAGCATCGACGCATAGCAGGTATCCTCGTCGTTCTGCGGAATCCTCGGCGCAGTTCCGTTCCCAACCGCTTCAAGCGTCCTGACTATCAGCTCCGCGCCCATTTCCGACAGCCTGTCATGAAGTTCCGACGCAGTCATGCGCTCGCCAATCGCTGTCTTTTCGGCAAATATCATATCGCCGGTGTCCAGTCCTTCCGCCATATACATAGTGGTAACGCCGGTCTCCTTCTCGCCGTTTATGATGCAGTGCTGTATCGGCGCGGCTCCGCGGTATCTCGGCAGCAGGGACGCATGAACGTTGATGCAGCCGTACTTCGGCAGGTCGAGCACTTCTTTCGGCAGTATCTGCCCGTAAGCCACGACAACGATGCAGTCGGGAGCTATCCCCTTCAGCGTTTCCAGTGCGGCAGCGGCATCTTCGCTCCTGCTGATCCGCAGAGACTGAGGCTGATACACGGGGATATCGTATTTCAGCGCACATTCCTTGACCGGCGGCGGTGTCATCTTGTGACCGCGGTTCTTCGGCTTGTCGGGCTGGGTAAATACTGCCGCAATATCGTGTCCGGCATCTTTCAGCGCTGACAGACACGGTACCGAAAAATCGGGAGTTCCCATAAAAACTATCTTCATAGTATGCTTTCCTTACTTTTCCTCTTCAAGATCTTCCGGATCCACCATTTCGTCGGCAAGATCGGTGAAGATGATGCCGTTCAGGTGGTCTATCTCATGGCACAGCGCTCTTGCAAGCAGCTCGGTACCTTCTATCTTGAACTCCTTGCCGTAACGGTTCTGCGCAGTAACCTTCACCTTTGCAGGGCGTTCCACATATCCCCACAGATTCGGCGAGGACAGACAGCCCTCTACCTCGCGCTGCTTGCCTTTCATCTGCGTGATAACGGGATTGATGATCTCGATCGGCCCGTCTCCGATATCTATGACCACGACCCTGCGGAGAATACCTATCTGCGGCGCCGCAAGCCCCACTCCGTCCTGTGCTTTCATCGTTTCATACATATCATCGAGCATGACCCACAGCTTGTCGTTGAACTCCGTAACTTCGCGGCATTTCTTACGGAGCCTGTCGTCTCCGAATTTCACAATATTCCTCAGTGCCATTTTTCTTTGTTCCTTTCTTTTGCAAATATGCACATTTCTATATGATCTCACCGTTGATATCAACGTAGAAGTTCACTTTTCCAAATTCCCGGCGCTTATATGCCGACTTCATGACAAACCGCATCATATCCCGGAATGCCCGGCAGTTTCGGCATTTCACGATGACCTTTGCACGGTAACTCCCGTTTATCCTGCCGCCTGGCGTAGGTCCGAGAATTATCACCGGCATTGCGCTGCCCTCCTTGTCGGCCTGCGCTTTGAGCATATCGCGGAAAACAGCGGATGCCGCATTCACGGAAGTTTCGTCAGCCGATGAGAAGGCTATCATGCAAAGGTCGCAGAACGGCGGGAAGATCAATGCCCTGCGCACTTCCGATTCCTGCTCGTAAAACCCCTTGTAATCCTGCTTTGCGGCAAGATCGAGAACATAGTGTTCCGGTGAGAACGTTTGTATGAACGCATTGCCTTTTTTCGCGCCGCGTCCTGCACGCCCCACGACCTGAGTCACCAGCGAGAAAGTCCGCTCGTAACCGATATAATCCCGCGCGTAGAGCGAATTGTCGATGAGCAGCACGCCCACCAGCGTCACATCCTCGAAGTTCAGCCCTTTCGCGATCATCTGTGTCCCAACCATAATATCATAGTCGTGGTTGGCAAATTCCGCGAAACGCCGCTCATACGAGTATTTCGACATCGTGGTGTCCGCGTCCATTCTCAGCACCCTCGCGTCGGGAAAATGCTGCTTTATCTCGTCCTCGATGCGCTGTGTGCCGGTCCCGCTCGAATACATGAAGCGGCTGCCGCATTTCGGGCAGGCATCCGGCATAGGTTCACGGTACCCGCAGTAGTGGCATATAAGGCTGTGATTGACTTTGTGGTAAGTCAGTGGGATGCTGCAATTCGGGCATTCCGCCACCGTCCCGCAGCTGATGCAGTTGACGTAGGTGTGATAACCGCGCCTGTTCAGCAGCAGCATGGACTGTTCGCCTTTATCAAGATTGAGTTTCAGGCGGTCGAGCAGCTCGGCACTGAAATTGCCGCGGTTGCCGCGTTCCGCCTCCACCCGCATATCTATCATCTTCACATCCGGCAGCACCGCACGGCTGTAGCGCTCGTTCATCTCAAACAGCGCGTATCTGCCCTCTTTCGCGTTCCGGTAACTGTCGAATGACGGGGTAGCCGATGCCAGCAGCAGCAGCGCCTTGTGTCTGAAACACCGCTGTTTGGCGACATCACGGGCATGGTAGCGCGGTGACATCTCCGATTTGTAGGTGTGCTCGCCTTCCTCGTCGATAACGATGATGCCGAGGTTTTCGACCGGGGCGAAGATCGCGCTCCTTGTGCCGATAACGATGCGGGCTTCACCCGAACGTATGCGTTTATACTCGTCGGCGCGCTTGCCGAGTGACAGCGAGCTGTGGATTATCGCGACTTTATTGCCGAACAGACTGCGGAATTTCCCGACAGTCTGCGGTGTAAGCGCGATCTCCGGCACCAGCAGTATCGCCGTCTTGCCGATATCAGCGCAGTGTTCGATCAGTTTTATGAAAACAGATGTTTTGCCGCTTCCGGTAACTCCGTGCAGCAGGGCGCATTTCGGTTCCCCGCAGTCCATAAGTTCCCGCAAGCCGTCGTAAGTGCGCTGCTGGAGCGGCGAGAACACGATATCGGAGAGTTTTTCCGTCGGCTCGGCAC
>CAMHBE010000288.1 GCA_946183095.1 uncultured Clostridia bacterium
CGGAGGGCATCCTGTTTGCGTATTGGCTGAGGTGGACGTTTTCAAGCTCCTTTTCGACCATTTCTTTTATCTCCGCTTTTGGCAGTTTCCGCAGCTTCAGGGGGTATGCCACATTGTTGAAAACATTCATGTGAGGCCATACCGCGTAGGACTGGAACACCATTCCGAGTTCGCGCTTTTCCGGGGGAATGAATGTATCCGCGGAACTTACCACCCTGCCGTCTATGCGTATCTCGCCGGATGTGGGCTTCTCAAACCCCGCTATCATGCGGAGGGTGGTAGTCTTTCCGCAGCCGGAGGGACCGAGCAGAGTTATGAACTCACCGTCCTTGAATTCGTCGGTGATATCGCTCACCACCACCGAGCTGCCGTATTTTTTTGTAACGTGATTGAGTGTTATAACAGACATTTTATTTCCCTCCTTACAGTGAGAACCTGCCCTTTGTGAGCTTGTTCAGTACGATGTTGAGCACCGCCACCAGTATCAGTATAGCGCTTGCAAGAGCCGATGCCGTCTGCTGACTGTGGTATGTCTGATAGAGGAACAGCTCAACGCCCAGCGACTTTGTCTGGTCGGAATACAGCATATTCGACATGGTGAGTTCGTAGAAGCACGGCATGAATATCAGGAACCAGCCTGCAACCACCGACGGCACGATCAGCGGGAATACCACATCTTTCAGCCTCCGCAGCCACCCTGCGCCGGATACCTGTGCAGCTTCTTCGAGAGAGGGGCTGACGCGGGAAAGCGCCGACACCACCGTTCGCATTCCCATGAGCATATATTTTATCATGTAGGCTATGACCATTATCCACATGGTGTTGTAGATGTTTATGCCGAAGCGTCCCGACATTGTCATTATGAGCGCAAGGGCGATGACAACGCTCGGAGTTCCGGAACCCACGGTTATGAGGAAGTCGGGGATGCTGCGCCCGCGGACATTCGTGCGCTTGAGCAGATACGCCATGATGATGCAGACTATCATGCCGAGGGAAGCCGCCCAGACCGAGGAAACAAGGCTGTTTCCCGCAGACTTTATAATAGAGGAGCGCGAGAAAATGGTCTGCCAGTATTTTAATGTGAAGTTGCCTTCCGCGAACACGCTTTTGCCCATGTTGACGGTGAATGATGTTGCGATTACCGACGCGAAGGGTATCACGATAACGATCACCGCGAACAGTCCGACAAGGATAGTGAGCGGGATGCGCCACTTGCCGAGATCAATGGTATTCGGACGGACGGATTTACCGGATATCGTTATGTAGTCACGCTTGCCGACAACGAAGTTAGACACGAACAGTATGATGAGCGCCAGCGCCATCAGGAATACAGCGAGCACCGTTGCATCGGTAAGTCCGTCCGCCGACCCCACATACACATAATCGACGATGCGGGTGGTTATCGTGTATATCTTTGCGGGCGCGCCGATTATGGACGGTATGCCGTAGCATGACGCGGCAGCGACGAACACGAGCAGTGCGGAAGCCACGATAGACGGCATCATCAGCGGGAGAGTCACCTTGAACAGCGTTTTCAGCGGGGAAGCGCCCGAGATGCGGGATGCTTCTTCAAGCGAAGGGTCCATGTTCTCCATTGCGCGGGAGAGCGTGATGAACGCGTATGGGTAATAGAACGTCGTCAGCACCCATACCAGCCCGCCTATGGAATAGATATCGAACGGAGCGTCCGCAAGCCCGAACAGGTTTTCGAGTAAAACGTTGAGCGTCCCGACTTTGGGGTTGAGCAGTCTCAGCCAAGCCATAGCGCCAACATAGGGCGGCACCATGTAGGTCATAAGAAACAGCGTCCTGAACAGCTTCCTGCCGTAAAGGTTAGTTCTTCCCACAAGGAACGCCAGCGGGAACGCGATAAGCACGCCGAACACCATTGACAGCGACGCGGTTATCAGTGTATTCAGAACACAGCTCCAGTTCATCTCCGAACCGTATATCCGTGATACCGCGTCAAACGAAAATCCACCGTCTGAAACGAAAGCGCGTATCACGAGATATACGAGCGGGAACACCTGAAATATCAGCAGGAACCCGACTATGGCTATGATGAACAGCCACTTTACATCAAAGTAAAATTTCTTCTTTTCCACGATCTGCCTCATAAAGTGCAAAAGGGTGTAAGTAAATACACCCTTTTATTGCTGCTCTTAACCGGGGATAGTCACGTTGTTCTGGAACATCGTGCGTATCTCGTCTCTCTGCTTGTAGCACTTCTCCCAGTCAACGGGGATAGTGTTCTTCATCAATTCGTCAAGTGTCACGGAATCATAGGGATGTTCGGTAACATCACTTCTTACCGAGTACATCCAGCCGTTCACGATGAGCTTCTGACCCTCTGGGGAGAGGAAGAACTTCTCGACAGCTTCCGCGCCGGCAATGTTGTTGTTTGCGCAGTGTGCTTCATCTACTATCATGATAGTGGAGGGTATCGGGATGCTGCCGTCGTCGGGGTAGATGACCTCAAGAGCGGAGTTTTCTTCCTGTCTCTTTTTGAGCACGGACTCTTCGAGCACCATTATCTCCTTGCATTCGCCCGTCTCCAGCTTTGTGAGAGCTACCGAGCCGGATTCTATCGCAACGTTCTGCGCGTTCAGAGACTTGAAGTATTCCTCGCCGTACTTGTCGTAAAGTCCTACAACGGAAGAGTAAGCCGTACCCGAGGTGAGCGGGTTGCTCATGGAGAGATATCCCTTCATGGCTGTATTCCCGGCGAAATCCTTGAACGATGTGGGAACTTCTTCCTTGCTGAATTTTTCGGGGTTGTAGGCAAGCACCATGTTGCACACACGAACGGGGTACCAGTAACCGTCCTTGTCATAGTCGAACACGAGCTTGTCGGCATCCGCAAACTTGTACGGATGCAGTATTCCGGCATCCTTGAGCTCCAGCGAGTAGGAAGGCTCAGCGACCATGAGCACATCACAGCCCAGCTTGCCGGAATCCATTTCCGCCGCTATCTTTGACTGTATAGTGCCCGAACCGCCCTGGAAAAACTCAACGTCGAGGTTCGGGAACTGCTTTTCCAGTGTTTTCTCCATGTCGTCGATGATATCCTCATACATCGAAGTGTAGATGACTACCTTTCCCGAAACGGACGTGTCGCCTGCGGGAGCGTCGCCGCTGCCGCTTGTCGTGTTTGCCGGTGCTGAATTGCCGCCGCAGCCTGCTGCCGTAACGACCATGCACAGTGCGGCAAGTGCCGCGAAAAATCTTTTTTTCATAAATATCTTCCTTTCTTTGAATTAAGGGCACCTCTAAAAACCTCTTGCCGCCCATTCGCACCGCCCTAAAGCCGTCAT
>CAMHBE010000289.1 GCA_946183095.1 uncultured Clostridia bacterium
CAGGCTTCCCCCGCCGCATACGCGCTCGAGTGCAATCCGCTGCTTGCGGGATGCACCGACACGGAATGCGATGCGGCAAACCGTGCGTGGCTCGCGTACATAGACTCGTTCAAGCAGAGGGGAGTTCAGGCAAGGATAGCAGGCGACCCCGCCATAGATGTCGGTGACACGATAATGTTCCGCGGCGGCGACGTCGATCAGCGCGGCGGTGTTGCGGGGGTCGTCACCTCGCTGGTGTGGAATTACCGCGGTCATCAGGATATCGAATGTCTCGCCGCGGAATGCTGCGGGTCGCTCCTGTCTGACGGCAGTTCCGTGTTTTCCGGCGGTTCCTCACAGGTGCGGTCGCAGCTCTCAAAGCGTGTGGATGCCATTACCGGCGGAGAAGTTTCGGATAACGGTGTCGGTGAATTTCTCGACGAAGCGCATACCGCAGAACGCTTCAATGATTACACGCTGAACAGCTCCGTAATGAAATATGACCACATCGAAGGGCAGAACAACAAAGTTCTCAACAACTACGGCAGCGGGTTCAGATATTCCGGCTTCAACCACGTTGAGGGGCAGGGCAATACTCTCAACGGCACATCGGGCGACTGCACCCACATAGAGGGCAGCGGCAACACCTATACCGGCACGGGAAACGGCTACAACCATGTCGAGGGGTACGGGAATACCCTCACGGGCGGTATGCAGAACCATGTCGGAGGTTTGCAGAACACTGTCACGGGTTCGTCAAGAATGAGGGTCTCCGGGCAGCAGAACAGCGTTTCGGGATGCAGTGACAGTGTGGTAAACGGCGCTTCAAACAACGTTCAGAACGTTCAGGAGAGCGCGGTCTTCGGTCACGGTCACTCGGTCAGAGGACAGCAGGGCAGCCCGATAGTCCATGCAGCCGTATTCGGCACGAATCACATCTACGAGGGCGGCGAGAAGACTGCCGCGATCTTCGGCAACTACGGCAAGGTCGATACTCTCGGTCAGATATTCGTTATCGGAAACGGTTCCCTCGGCAATAACGAGAACTGTTTTGAAGTGCGCGGCAGTCAGGGAGTTTTCGCAACGGGCGGTTACAACACCCTCGGCGCGGACTATGCGGAATACTTCGAGTGGGCGGACGGCAATACCGACTGCGAAGACAGATGCGGTATGCTGGTGACGCTCGACGGCGACAAGCTGATACCCGCCCACGGTGACGATATCCTCGGGGCAGTTTCCGCAGTTCCGTCCGTTTCGGGCAACGCCTACGAAACGTTCTGGCATGGCAAGTACGAGCGTGATGTGTTCGGCAGGATAAAACGGGACGATGCGGGAAAGCCCGTTATATCGGCGTCATTCGACCCCGATGCAGAATACATCCCGCGCTCGCAGCGTCCCGAGTGGGCGGCGGTAGGGCTGACCGGACGGCTGGTGATCCGCGACGACGGGAGCTGCAAGGTCGGCGGTTTTGTTTCCGCAAGGCGCGGCGTGGGTACGTCGTGCTATAAAAATACAGGTGTGCGGGTGCTGCGCAGGATAGATGAACAGCACACTGAAGTTCTGATAAAGTGAGGTGAAAAAATGGAGGGAGCTATGCTTCTGACGGGTGATATGATAGTCGGAGCGGCGGCTGTTGTTTCGGCGCTTATCGCCATATTCGGCATTATATTCGCCGTGTATCGGTGGTATCTTGCACAGAACAGGCAGGATGAGGATATAAAGTCGCTGAAAGATGAACAGACGCTGCTCACATACGGCGTTCTTGCCTGCCTTAAAGGTCTTTCGGAACAGGGCTGCAACGGTCCCGTTTCCGAAGCTATCGGGAAGATAGAGCAGCATCTTAACGAAAGAGCGCATGAATAAGACCGAACGGACTATTTTTCGGAACAGTCCGGACAGATCGGGAGGTGCTTATGTTTTATATCAACGGTTCGGATATAAAGATACCGCGCGGTGACAGTGCGGTTATAAAATTTACGCTGACTGCGGGCGGTGAGCCGTATCTCTTTGCTGCCGGCGAATGTGCGGTGATGACGGTTTCCGACAAGGACACCGGTGAGACGGTTATCGAAAAATCCACGGATGCACAGGACGAGGAAGGTACTGTTTCATTCGTTTTTTCGGCTTCCGACACTCAAACGGCGGCGGGAACTTATGTATATACGCTGAAAATTGTCGGGGATAACGGCAGTGCCGTCGATACGGTACACGGGTTCCCCGCAAAGTCGGCGTTTACGGTGGGATAGGGGGCAGCCGAATGGATAATATAAATGTCCGCCTGCAAAGCCCGCCCTCAGTTACGGTGAACGTCGGCAGGACGGGCGGGGATATCCCCGTGTATTCCGGGAGCTATACGGTCATTCCCAAGCCGGAAGATGAGGTCGTGCTGCCCACGGCAAACAAGCTGCTCAGCGATAATGTCACGGTCGGCAGAGTGCCGTTCTATGAAGTGACAAATCAGAGCGGCGGCAAAACTTTTATTATAGGAGAGATGAACAATGTCTGATGTCAGCAAGGTCGTTTTCGGAAATACTGTGGTCATTGACCTTACCGCCGACACTGTCGCGGCGGGAACGCTCCTGAGCGGTGTTACCGCCCACGGCAAAGACGGTGAGCTCATAACCGGGGCGTGTTCGTTTGATGTTGATAGCTCATCCGCAAACGCTTCTGTCGGTGAAGTCCTCGCCGGCAGGACTTTTGCGGCGGGCGGTTCCGTGAAAACGGGTACGATGCCAAACAACGGCGCTGTGAGCGGATATATCTCCGACAGAGATACGCCTTACAGCATCCCGGCGGGATTCCATGACGGCAGCGGCACTGCCGCGATAGCCGCAAACGAAGCCGCTAAGATCATACCCGAAAACATCAAGAAAGATGTTACGATACTCGGAGTTACCGGAACGCACGAAGGCGGTCAGGCAGTTACCGCGCAGGCGAAGAACGCCGTACCGTCAGTCTCCGCGCAGACGATACTTCCCGATACCGGTTATGACTATCTTTCGCAGGTGACTGTGGCGGCTATACCCTACGCCGAGACTCCGAATGCCGCGGGCGGTGTCACGGTAACTGTGGGATAAGGAGGATTCTATGTCTGTCAATAAGGTTTGCTTCGGCGGAAATACCATTGTCGATCTCACCGCAGACACGGTAACTCCTGCTGCACTTTGCGCGGGAGTTACGGCGCATGACGCAAGCGGTGCGCAGATAACCGGTACCGGCGGGATGTTCTCATTCAGTACAAACGGTAAATTCATGTATCCCGCTGTTGTGACAGTGCCGAATACGGTAACGGCGTTACAATCTACAGAACGCAGTTTTCGCGGTCACACAGA
>CAMHBE010000290.1 GCA_946183095.1 uncultured Clostridia bacterium
GGAATTGCAGAAAGCCGCGATAAATGCCGCACTCGGCAACAACGTTTTCATTCTGACGGGAGGTCCCGGTACAGGTAAGACTACCACTCTGAACGCGGTAATAAAACTGTGCGAACTGAAAAAGAAAAGTTTGCTGCTCGCGGCTCCCACGGGGCGCGCCGCAAAGCGCATGGCTGACCTCACGGGACGGCCTGCAAAAACTATACACAGACTGCTTGAAGTGGATTTCAGCAGCAACGCTTACAAGCCGAAGTTCAAACATCACGAGAAAAATCCGCTGAAAGCCGATGTTATTATAATCGACGAGATGTCTATGGTAGACACGCTGCTGTTTGAATCCCTGCTGCGTGCAGTGAAGCTCGAAAGCAAGCTGATAATGGTGGGGGACTCGAACCAGCTCCCGAGCGTGGGAGCCGGCAATGTACTGCGGGATCTTATAGCGTCGAAGCTGATACCTACCGTTGAGCTGAAAGAGATATTCCGTCAGGCTGCGGAAAGCCTTATAATCACGAATGCCCATAAGATAGTACACGGCGAGATGCCTGAACTCGATGAACGAAAAAAGGACTTTTTCTTTATGCCGACATCAAGTGACGAGGAAACCGCGAAACTCGTTATAGATCTTACAAAAACAAGGCTGCCGAAAACTTACGGTTATTCACCGGTGGATGATATACAGGTGCTTTCCCCTACCAAAATGAGCACAGCCGGAACAAAGGAGCTCAACCGTTCATTACAGCTCGCGCTCAACCCGCCTTCCCGCATAAAACGTGAGATACGGTATTTTGACACGGCGTTCCGCACCGGTGACAAGGTGATGCAGATAAAGAATGACTACGATGTTGTGTGGAAACGCGGTGCCGAGAGCGGTACCGGTATTTTCAACGGCGATATCGGCATCATTTACGAGGTGGATGTCAGCAACGGTCTGCTGCATATAGATTTTGACGGCAGAAAGAGCGTTTATACAAGCGAGATGTTCGGCAAGCTTGACCTTGCCTATGCCGTAACAATACACAAAAGTCAGGGCAGTGAATACAAAGCAGTCATCATGCCGCTGACGCTGTTCTCCAACAACCTGCTGTACCGCAATCTGCTGTACACCGGAGTTACCCGCGCAAAGGAGATACTTATAATCGTCGGCAGCCGCGAGGCAGTTGCAAAAATGGTGGAAAACAATAAAAAGACCAATCGCTTTTCCTGCATAAGATCACTTCTTGAGGAAGAATATGAAGATAACGGAACTGAAAACAACTGACTGTGAGATATTTGAACAGATACGCTCGTGCGGCTGGGAAGCCGGACAATTCCTGTATGAACTTATACAGAGCGGCAGGCTGAAAAGCTACCTCGGTGAGAACACGAAGATATTTGTTCTCACCGATGCCGATAAACTTGTTTCTTTCTGCACTTTGTCGGATATCGACGACATACAGCCGACAGAACTTACCCCGTGGATAGGGTTTGTATTCACCTCCCCCGAATACCGCGGAAAACGCCTTGTGGGGAAACTTATACAACACGCAGAGCAGGAAGCTGCCGCAAGAGGATATGATAAAACCTATATCTCCACTTCACACACCGGACTTTACGAAAAATACGGATACACATTCCTGAGACAGATGAAGGACGTACACGGCGAAGGAACGAGAGTATATTTCAGAAATATCGGAACGGAGGAAAAATAAAATGAACGAAAAGATCAAAGACTATATCTGCGCCAACAAGCATAAGCTGCTTGAAATTCTGAATGAACTTGTCGCGGTGCAAAGCGTCAAGGGTAATCCGGAAAAAGGCGCTCCGTTCGGAAAAGGTCCCCGTGCGGCACTCGATAAGATGCTGGGTATATGCAGGCAGGAGGGATTTGATACGAAGCTCTGCCTTGATGTTGTCGGGACCGCAGACCTCTTCCCTGCCCACACCGAAGAAATGCCCGCACTCGGCATACTCTGCCACCTCGATGTTGTTCCCGCGGAAGGACAGGCGGGCTGGAACACCGACCCGTTCAAAATGACGGAGAAGGACGGTGTACTTTACGGACGCGGAGTAATTGACGATAAGGGACCTCTCGCGGCGGCATTCATGGCAATGAAGTGTGTGAAAGATCTCGGCATACCGCTTAAAAAGGGCGTCCGGCTAATATTCGGCACAGACGAGGAGAACGGTTCCGAAGACCTTGAGATATATCTTGCAAAATACAAGCTGCCCGAGAACGTATTCACTCCGGACGCATCTTTCCCGATAATAAACATTGAAAAAGGCATGATGCGCTCCCGGTTTTCCGGCAAGTACATCGGCGGCAGCGTAGTGAGCTTCCAAGGCGGCAGCATACCTAACGCCGTGCCGGACAAAGCCGAATGTGTGATCGCGGGGATCCCGCCGGAAGTCATAGTTGAAGCCGCAAGAAATGACGATTCCGGAGCAAAGTACGAAGTAAAACTGAGCGACGGGAAAAAGAATGTCTGTGTAAAGTGCATCGGACGTTCCGCACACGCATCCACACCCGAAAGCGGCATAAACGCAGTTACCGCGCTGATAAAACTGCTGTGTGCGCTGCCGATTGCTGAGGGAAAGCAGAAAGAGATACTGCAAGGTCTTGCGGCGGCATTCCCGTTCGGTGAGACTGACGGCGAACACGCGGGGCTGAAACGCTCCGACGCGAAATCGGGAGCACTGACGCTTGTGTTCAGCATCTTCAAAATGGAGCGCGGCAAGTGTGAAGGCTGCATTGATGTGAGGTTTCCGGTATGCCTGTCACTTGCGGAAGTCGAAAAAGCCGAGCGTGATGCACTTGCAAAAGCATCATGCAAGTTCGACAGCTATTCCGGCGATGAGCCCCACATCACCGATGAAGATACCGAATTTGTGAAGAAACTGCTTAAAGTGTATGAAGACTGCGAGGGCGAGAAGGGGCGCTGCATAGCTATCGGCGGCGGAACTTACGTCCACAACATCCCCGGCGGCGTGGCATTCGGCGTTGAGCGCGGTGACACGGATTATCATATGCACGGTGCGAATGAGTTCATCACAGTCGACGAACTGCTGAAAGACGCAGTCATTATAGCGGAAGCTATCGTAGAAGTCTGCGGGTGAAATATGAACAACAAAAGGAAAGACCTTGCCAAACGCCTTTTAAAGTATTTTTTTGGTCTGTTCATCATGACTGCGGGAATAGCGTTCTCTGTGCTGTCCGACCTCGGAGTGTCGCCGCTCAGCACTCTCCCTTACGCGGTCGAGCTGTGGACAGGCTTTGACATGGGCGTGGGAACAATGATTATGCACGCG
>CAMHBE010000291.1 GCA_946183095.1 uncultured Clostridia bacterium
AAGGCGGTGAAGGAATTGTGTGGCATTTCCGAAGGGCAGACCTTCAAACACGAAGAACTCGATGTTGTCAACAGCTATCAGAATCATCAGAAAAAGTGTAGGCAGCATGAATTTAGCCGTCTGCTTGACTTCGTACCGCCAGTTTGACCGCAGGAAGAACAGTAGAAAGATCAGTATAAGAATAGGCACGGTATTCATCATTGCACCGCTTTGCAAACTACGCGTCAAGATACCGCCTCCCTTTTTGGATATGTATTGCATTTATTATAGTAGAAAACGCAGGATTTGTCAATCAGTAAGGGAAACTTGTCCGGGGGCTGAGAAAGAATGCAGCCGTGTTCGTATTATCTGAAAATTGTGTGACGATGCGGAAAAAACGTTGCAAACAGCAGGAAAATGTGCTATAATAAAAAGGAATATAAGAAAAGGACGCCGCATTTTCCGCGGTGATGTGATAGTAAGGAGGAAAACCAATGTTAAAACGATTCAAACGTGTGCTTGCGGCAATATCGGCAGCGGCGATTGCTTTGACAGCGGCGGTCGTACCTGATAACGGGATGACCGGCAGTCTTGATGTTGCTGTAAAAGCGCTAAGCACGGGAACAGCATCCGCGAAAATGTCTGCACTTCCGATGGGGGACGATGAGATCGCGCCGGATATAAACCTTACCGACGCTGAACAGAAAGCTATAGACGATGCTCTCACAGCGGATTACGAGAAAGCTGATGCCTATGCCAAAGCGCACCCGAAAGCATCAGTCAGCCCGCTCACCAACATCGACCATACCAGCTACATATTCTACGATCAGATGAATGCGGCAGAGAAAAAGCTGTGGGACGATCTCGCGGATGCCTGCGATTCCTTCATGACAAGTACGGTCAATCTTACCTCGTCTTACACTTATAACAAACCGGGGAAAGAGTATGACGGGTTTACGATATATTGCTACAAGAGCGGAATAAAATATAATACCTCTGAGATAAGCGATGCCAGGGCAAAGAATATTTCGGAGCTGTTCTTCCATTGCAATCCGCAGTATTATTTCTGGTACAGCGCAGATCAGGTCGAATCGAAGTCCCAGTTTAATCTCTGGACATTCACTGACTGTGCGAAATACTCCGACAGAGTAAAATTTGAAGACAAGATATACAGCAAAACGATGAGCTGGCTCACCCAGATAAAAGCGCAGGAATCCGTGTACGCGAAGGAACTGCTCATCTGTGACATCATCCGTGACAATGTTGAATACGACTATCCTGCATACTACAATACAGACCCCTATGACTGGCACGATCAGACGCTCCTCGGCGCGATATATGATGAGACTTGTGTCTGCGCGGGATATTCACAGATGTTCACATATCTGTGTCAGGCTGCCGGCATCGAGGCGTTCGCCGTCAGAAAGTCCGGCACGCATCGCTGGAACCGCGTCAATATCTACGGAACATGGTATGAAGTAGATACAACATGGTATGATACGACCGGCAACAGCAAGTGGCTCAACAAGTCACATGAGTACATACTTGCAAATGACAGCACCGGAAGTCATAAATACACTGAGTCATATTACACGGATTTTGTGACGCTTCCCGACTGCGTGGATGAAACAGTTTACACTGTAGATTCTGTGAGCGTTTCGACACTTCCGAAAACGGAATATTTTGTCGGAGACAAGATCAATGTGAAGGGCGGCAAAGTCACAGCTTATCTTACAAATAACAAAAGCTTCACCGCCGACCTCGCGGACTGCACCGTGAGCGGGTTCAGTTCCAAAGAAGCAGGCATAGTTGACGTGAAGGTGAAGTATGAGGGCAAGGAAACCACATATCCCGTAACTATAGGTGAAGTCGTTGCAACGGGAATGAAGATAACGAGCCTTCCCAAGACAACATACCTTGTTGATGAAGCACTCAGCGTGCAGAACGGCAAAATTACCGTTACATACAACAACGGAAAGACTTCCGGCATTGACATGACGGAGAGCATGGTAAGCGGCTATGATCCGGCAAAGCTCGGCACACAGGAACTTACAGTCACATACAACGGATTATCCGAGACATACAGTGTAAAAGTCATTACAGCTCCGATAACCGTGAACGGGCAGCCATTTGCAGATTTTGACAGCGCTTTTGCGGCAGTCAAGAACATAAAAGGCGAGGATGTTAATATCGTTGTCGGAGAAAGCGGCAGTCTGAAGAAGTCTGTCTCTCTCCCGACAAAGGCAAATTCAATAATGATAACGGCAGCAAGCAGAGATGTCACGCTCACATTCAAGAATGCCTCGCTCAGCTTCTCCTGCCCGGTAACTATCAGTAATATCAGTCTGCGCAACTCCAAAAGTCTGCCCATGCCGATAACCGCGAAAAAGGACCTTACACTTGAAAATACCGCTGTCGGCATAGTTAAGGCTGCCGGAGATGCTGATATAAGCGGCTGCACCGTGAAAGGAGCGCTCACGGCAAGCGGTAAGACCGCAGAAGTGAAGGTGTCGGACAGCGATATTTCGGGCAATTTCACACAAAGCGGAAAAGACGGCACTGCGACACTTACCGACGTGTCGGTAACGGGAAATCTTACCGCCGCCGGAAGACTTGAACTGCTCGGCGATTGCAGCGTCGGCGGCAAACTCACGCCCAAAGGCGCGTTCAGAGTGAGCGGACACCTGACAGTAATGAGCTGATACGGGAGGACATGATATGAACACGATCTTCAAAAAGATAACGGCAGTCATCTCAGCGGCGACGATAGCTCTTGCCGCGGCGGCATTGCCGGCGGATATATCGGCTGACATGGGGCTTGACATACCCGCGGCTGCGGATAACAGCATCCTCGATATGCTCCCCACAGGAGGTTTATATGACCCTGAGCCGGTCGCGATCACAGAGGAAGAAGCCGATGCTATCTCTGAGGCGGTAAGAGCCGATTACGAAAAAGCAGTTCCCGCCGCGGATGCGACGAACAGCCCCATTACGGGCTATGACCACTCGACGGATTATTTCTACGATCAGCTTTCGGCAGATCTCCGGAAAGTCTGGGATGATCTCGAAGCCGCCTGCGACGCATTCATGACAAGTACCGTTGACCTGACGAATGCTTCCAGCAGTGGATATTCTTTTAACATATATTATCTCAGTGAGGCTATAGACATCAAGTCAAATCTTCTGACTAAAGACCAACTGAAGTGCTTTTATACGCTTTTCAAACAGAGCAACCCGCAGTATTATTTCCTTTATATGTATTCGTATTATTACAGCGGGAATTACGTTA
>CAMHBE010000292.1 GCA_946183095.1 uncultured Clostridia bacterium
TCCGAATTATCGAGCACAAGAAAGCTCTTGGAATATTGCACGGCAAAGCTGTCCTCCTGCAAAACGCTCACGCAAAAGCTGTGAAAGGTGCAGATGTAGCCGGTATCGTTATCACCGGTTAACAGATGAATGCGCTGCCGCATTTCATCAGCGGCTTTGTTGGTAAAAGTAACACACAAAATATTGCCCGGCAATATACCGACCTCATTGACTAAGAACGCAAAGCGGTGGGTCAGCGCACGTGTCTTGCCGGAACCCGCTCCCGCGATCACTCGGATATATCCTTCCGTTGCGGTGACAGCTTCCAACTGTGTTTGATTGAGGTTAACAAATGATTCGAGCATTCTGTTCCTCCTCGATAGCAAATTCCTTTCGGTTTATATTCCGCCTATCCGTACACGGCCGGAAAACTCGGAAGGAATGACGTACTGTATCGGTTCAGCCCAATACTTGACCTTCCAACTGTCATACATATCATCTTCCCATCGACCATCGGTAAAGGTCGCCCAGCCAGCGCACACAGAGCCTTTGGGTCCTATCGGGTAGTCGTTCAGTGATTCGCTCACGGCAAAATAATCACCGTTTCTCTCCGGCAGCCTTTCTTCTACGCTTATCCAGTGAGGTTGAACCGATTGCTTTCCTTGTTCAAATCCACGTTCGTATTCTGTCATCATCATTCAATCCTTTCAGTTTTCATATTCATCGTACTCAGCCGGGAAACCGCTGATATCAATTATCCTGTCGAGCGGTATATCCACTGTCGGTATTTTCTTATTTTCCGTATCATCCGAGCCGAATAGAATAAGCAGTTTCTTATATGTATCGATCTTTTTTACCGCTCCGATTCTCTTGATATATTTTCCGCCCGCTTTATATTTGTCGGGTTCAAAATAGGTAAAGGAAAGCGTGGGGTTCCCTCCGCCTTGGAGCAGCATCTCTACCAGTTCTATTTTGCGGTTAAGCACCTCAAGCTCCGCCTCTGAAAGCTCTATCGGTTTATCGGTCAGCCGAGCTTCCTCCGTTACCATCTCATCGTAACCGGTCAGTGCGGCGAACGGAGCAAACTGAGCGGCGCGATCATATAAAGACATGTGCGGGCGAGTTTTCGATTGGAAATGCGGGAGATTGTAGATATCGGCATAGACGATTCGTCCGTTCTGATCCTTGTTCATTCTGCCTTGTGACCTCCTACCTGACCGTTTCGCTCTACCGTCGTGGCACCTTCCATGAGGTTCATACCCTTGAGAACGGCATTTTTGCCGAAACGTCCCTGAAGGTTAAGCATCGCCCTCTGAATATTCCGCTCTTTTTCTTCTTCAATTTTCTCTGCTTCACGTTCTTTTTTGACTGTCTCATAATCAAAGAACAAACTGAGCTGCTCGGGACCTTCCGCGGGAATGTCATTTTCGCGTATCAGATTGCAGGCGCAGACATTAACACGCCTTATCAAAAGTTCTGGGTCAACGACTCGCGTGAACAGCTCCATCATCGTCCGCATTATTTTCTTGGTTGAATTGGTGTATCTGTCAAGGTTTCCCGTTCCGTGAGCGTGCCTCGGGTGTGGTCTGCCGTATGGATCGGCGGTTACCTTGCCTTCATACGGCTTTCCTGTTTTCTTTACGGCATAGGCCGTATCTTTCATGGTTTTGCCGCGCGAAATTACAGTCAGGCTTTCACGGTCATAACCTATGGTCAGCGTTACCTGCTTTGTAACCAACCGTTTTTTCACAAGGTCAAGGACGATCAGCTCGGTCATTTCCTTGACGATCAGCCGCGACTTTTCATAATCATAAGGCTCCTTCAACACCTGTCCCGATGAAAGCGAGTTAGTACTCGGGCGGTATGCCTTGATGTAGTCAATCGTGGTCGGCTCCCAGCCCCAAGCGTGATCTATCAGTAGCTCCGCGTTTATTCCGAAGGTTTTATACAATATTTCCTCACCCCGCGGGCGAACGGAGAACCGGGCAATGTCTCCCATTGTATATAACCCTAATTTCTCAAGCTTTGAACTGTATCCGCGTCCGATTCTCCAAAAATCAGTCAGCGGTTTGTGGCACCACAGCAGCTCCCGAAATCTCATCTCGTCAAGCTCCGCGATTCGGACGCCGTCCCTGTCTGCCGGGACGTGCTTCGCAACGATATCCATCGCCACTTTAGCAAGAAACATATTGGTACCGATGCCGGCGGTCGCCGTTATGCCTGTCGTATACAGCACCTCACGTATCATTGACATGGCAAGTTCATGCGCAGACAGTTTGTATGTTTTCAGGTATTTGGTCGCGTCAATAAAAACCTCGTCAATTGAGTAAACGTGTATATCCTCCGGCGCGATATATTTCAGATATATGGAATACACTTTTGTGCTGTACTCCTCATACAGCCGCATCCTCGGAGGTGCAACATAATAAGATAATTTCAGCGACGGATCTTTTTCAAGCGTGGGAGCATCGCAGGATGAAGATACAAACTGATACTTGCCGGTTTCATCCTTCCGGGCGTGTCCGCTGCGAATTGCAGAAGCAAGTCGCTTGTTGTTGATCTCTTTTACGCGCTGTATCACCTCAAAAAGCCTCGCCCTGCCGGATATGCCGTGAGCTTTCAGAGAAGGAGATACAGCCAGACAGATTGTTTTCTCTGTTCGGGAGGAATCGGCAACAACCAAATTTGTGGTCAGGGCGTCAAGGTGGCGTTCGACACATTCCACGCTTGCATAAAAACTTTTCAAGTCAATTGCAATATACGTCCGTTCCATGCCGATACCTCCTTTCGCCGCTTGTTTTCTATTCATCCATACCCGGCTTCTGTATTTTCTTTCGATTATAGACCTTTTTGGATTTGACCACTCTGGTGGTCGGTTTTAATCCATTCCAATCCCGGCGACTCCGAGCGTGGAATTTTCGCTGTTCTTTTTTGCTTTGCTTTTTCAGCGGTACAATTTTCATCTCAGTCACCTTACCTTCCTGTAAATGGAAATGATCCATTTTATACGGCAACAGAGCGTTCGACAAACCATCTGCCGACCCGAGATGCAAACAGGTCGTCGGTTTTCTCGAAGAACAGGAATTTCTCTTCACCCCTGATAACAACCGTATAACAATCTCCGCTGTGTCCCTTTGCAAGTGTTGAAGCGGGACGAAAATCTTTTACTTCATCAATCTTAAATGTCCGGCCATCTGCCCATGTTATTGTCCGCGGCATGTAATCAGCTATCTTTTCTGCCGAATTTCGCCTTTGCTTCCTCTTTAC
>CAMHBE010000293.1 GCA_946183095.1 uncultured Clostridia bacterium
ATAACCGACTTAAAAACCGATGCGATCGTCAACGCCGCAAACAGCGGCTTGTGGGCGGGCAGCGGTGTATGCGGCGCGATATTCAAGGCTGCCGGCTATGATGATTTGGAAAAAGCCTGCAAGAAGATCGGTCACTGTGACACGGGAGACGCTGTCATCACACCGGGGTTTGCTTCAAACGCAAAGTATATAATCCATGCCGTCGGGCCTCAGTGGAGCGGCGGAAATCATAACGAGCCGGAGCTGCTGTATAATGCTTATCGGAGATCGCTGGAGCTTGCGGTGGAGAATAACTGCCGCTCGATCGGCTTTCCGCTTATATCGGCAGGGATATACGGCTACCCGATGGAGAAGGCGTGGGAACGGGCGATATGCGCCTGCTGTGACTTTTTGAAACAGCATACCGAGGCGGATATTTATATCGTGTTTGCCGTTTTGGATAAGAGAATTTATGATGCGGGCACGAAGTGCCTGAATGAATTGGGATCCACCGTAAAGGTGGCCGTAAAAGATGATTGGAAAGCTTTTGAAATGCCAAAGGAGCATGCTGAATTTGTATTGGCAAGATCGTTTTCGAAAAAGCAGATGGAGATTCTTCGCTGTGGACATATTCCGCAGGAAATGGAGGACAAATGGTTTTGGTATTTTGAAAACGGCAAGCTTTTTGCTCACCGCAGCTGGACGGGTTTTTGTATCTATATTATTAAATTTGCGTCTGACGGCAATCATAGAGTCACGGTAAATCGTAGTGACGACCAGTATAAATGCAAGTCAGTAAGTGAGGATATAGCTACGCTGAACAGCTTGTTGGACTGGTGGTGTCAGAGTGAATATGATTATTACAATGAGTGGCTGCAGGAAACTGCGACGGCAATTTCTAAAAGCGCTGAAAAATTCGATAAACTGAAAATCGGCGATCGCACCGTTGATGCGTTGTTTTTCCATAAACCGGAAGAGCTGCATGGATATCTGAGCAACTGGTATCTGTCGTCTTTTGATCTGGGCGGCATGCACTTCACATCGACGGAGCAGTTTATTATGTATCGGAAATGTGTGGCGTTTGGCGACGAAAAATCTGCCGCTGCCGTGATGGCAACGAGTGATCCCGCTAAGCAGCAGGAGATAGGTCGTCATGCTGAAAACTATATTAATTTTGTTTGGGAAGCTATGCGTCAATCGGTGGCAACGATAGGTCTGCTCGAAAAGTTTCGTCAGAACGAAGAGCTTAGAAACATGCTGCTTGACACGGGAGACGCATATCTCGTGGAATGTGCACACCATGACAAGATCTGGGCTTGCGGCAGAGGCTTGGACGAGGAAGAGCGTTTTGATGCAAGCCTTTGGAAGGGCAGCAATATTCTGGGCTTTGCACTGATGGAAGTGCGGAATACGATAAGGGCGGAGTACGCGAAAAATTAACTATAACAAACCGATCCGGATACCCGCAAAGGATATCCGGATTGGTTTTATTTGCCTGTGAGATATTTACACCGCTGCCAATAACGGTTATAATGATATCAAAAGAATTTCTGTTGAAAGAGGAGCCGCCATGTACTTCAAACACACTCACCGCCCCGGCTTTCTGCTCGGTCTTATAGACTTCTGCACCGCAGGATTGTTCTTCCTGCTGTATATGCCGCTCGGCGGCTTGCAGGACGAGCTTGACTATATTCTCGGGCGAAGAACACAGCGGTACTATATCGCGTATCTGCTCGGTATACCGACGCTGTTTATCTATACGCTCGTGTGGATGGCTCGCATTTCGGAGGAGCTGAAAGCAAAGGCGATCGAAATGGGGATAGAAGGACCGCACACATCGTGGTGGCATATGTTTGGCTGGAATACATTCGGGCTGCTGCTGTTCGGCCCTGCGGTTGCAACACACAGGTTTTTTGATACGCTGAATAAGGTTGAGATTGAAATGAACAAGCAAGCAAATTCTTGATGGTATGTTCAGGTTTGAGAAGAGGACAGAAAATGATAATACAAAATAACATCATAAAAAGTATGTTTAAAAACGTGTGCTTTATCACGGGTACTGCTTATGCGGGAAAATCTACCGCCGTGAAGATGCTCGCCGAGCGGTTTGACGGTATCTGCTGCGGTGAGAATTATCACGATATTTTTATGGAGCATATCGACCGTGAAAATCAGCCGAATCTGTCGTATTTTGAAACGATGAAGGATTGGCAGGAGTTTGTAAACCGCACTCCGCAGCAGTACGCCGATTGGATAAACGGCTGCTCGAAAGAAGCGGAAAGCCTTGAGATCATTCGCTTATTTCAGCTTCTGCCGCAGCAAAAGCCTATCTTCGTTGATACAAACATTTCGCTCGACACGCTCTCGGAGATATCTGACTGCGATCACGTCGCGGTGATGATCTGTCCGCAAAGTATGTCGGTAAATAGATTTTTTGACAGGGGCGACCCCGAAAAGCGGTTTATCCTTGAACAGATACAGAGGTCGGATGATCCCGAAAGTACAATGCGGAATTACCGTAAGTGTCTGGAAAAGATCAACTCAAAGGAAGTGTATGACCGTTACGCAAACAGCGGATTTTTTACGCTTGTAAGAGATGATAACAGTACGACAGAGGATACGCTTAAAAAATTGGCGGAGCATTTTGGCTGTAACAGAGCCGCAGCAAACAAATGATCTGATACAAAGGAGCAAATCATGGAAAAATATATTGACTGTATATCGGTCGAAAATATGCGAGAGAGCGACCGCCTGACGATAGAGCGATGTGTATCGGGAAGAACGCTTATGTACCGCGCTGCGCTCGGAGTGTATCGTGCCGTGAACTGGCGCGGCGATATTGCGATAGCTGTCGGGGGCGGCAACAACGGCGGCGACGGCTATGCGCTTGCGTGTATCTTAGCCGATGAAAATATCCCTTGCCGCATTATAAAGCTCAGTGAAAAGCTGACGGAGGACAGCGCTTTTTTCGCAGAGAAAGCGAATGCCCTCGGCGTACCTTCCGAAGCGTATACGGCGGGTGCGTTTGAAAGCGCAGATATCGTGGTTGACTGCCTGCTCGGAACGGGCTTTCAAGGCAGCCTGCGTGAGCCGTGGCTCGGTGCGGTCAATGAGATAAACAGCAGCGGCGCGTATGTTGTAAGCGTAGACATCAACAGCGGAATGAACGGCGACACAGGCGAAGCCGAAACGGCTGTGATCTCAGATATCACGGTCACGATAGGGTACGTCAAGCGTGGTCTTGTGACGGAAAAAGCCG
>CAMHBE010000294.1 GCA_946183095.1 uncultured Clostridia bacterium
TCTGCCGCCATGCCGTTTATTTATGCGACAATATCTCCGTCAGCGTATTCTTAAGTTCATCTATATTTATAGGCTTTGCAACATGACCGTTCATGCCGCTGTCGTGCGCCTTCTGCACATCCTCGCTGAACGCGTTCGCGGTCATTGCGACTATCGGCACCTGTGCAAGCTCCTTGTCGGGCAGGCTCCTTATCTGCGCTGTCGCTTCATATCCGTCCATTACGGGCATCTGTATATCCATGAGAACTGCGCCGTAATATCCCGCCTGCGACGCGGCGACCTTGTCCACCGCTTCCCTGCCGTTCTCGGCAATGTCCACTGTGAACCCGAACTTTCGCAGTATCTTCGCGGCTATCTCCCTGTTTATCATGATGTCATCGACCAGCAGCAGACGCATCTTCGTGAAATCGACTTCCTGTGCGGCATCTTCCGCACTTTCCTGCTTGCTGCTCACAAGAGCCGTTTCGTCGCCCTTTGCAAACGTCACATTGACTATGAACTCCGTGCCTTTGCCCGGAGCGGTATTTACCGTGACAGTGCCGCCCATGAGGTCGATGATGCTCTTGGTTATCGCCATGCCGAGACCGGTGCCCTGAATGCCGCTGACTGTGGACGTTCTCTCACGCTCGAAGGCTTCAAACACCTTTGATGCGAACTCCGGTGTCATGCCGATACCGCTGTCTTTGACGCGTATCTCGTAATTGCCGCTGCCGTCCTCGTTACTGCCGTTCTGCATGAAAGTAACGGAAACGCTCCCGCCCTCGGGTGTGAATTTGTAGGCGTTGCTGATGAGGTTGAGCAGTACGCGGTCGAAACGTGTCTTGTCGCATATCACAACGCGGTCGGTGAGACTGCCGTCGTCGGTAACGGTGAAGTTTATCTTCTTCTGCTGCATCTGCATCGTGAACAGGTCGCGCAGATCGTTCATTATCGAACCGATATCGACATTATCCGTTTCAAGCTCCATTTTGCCGCTCTCGATCCTGCTCATTTCGAGTATATCGTTTATGAGCGCCAGCAGGTGCTTGCTCGAACCCTCTATCTTGCCGAGATACTCCCGCATCTCCTCAATGCCGACTTCCTCGCTCTTCGCAAGTGTCACATACCCGACTATGGCATTCATCGGCGTGCGGATATCATGCGACATATTCGAGAGGAACGCGCTTTTCGCCTTGCTGCTCTCCTCCGCCTTTATCCTTTCGGCTTCAAGGCGCTTTTCACGTTTCTGCATCTCCGCGTACACATTAGCAACGATCACAAGGCTGAGCGCGATAAGCCCTATCTGCATCACGCTCGTGGTGGTGAGCGTATTGCCTATGCTCTGCATCTGCTCGTTCAGTTGCTCTTCTTCCCTGCCTATCCTGTCATCATCGCGCAGTATGCCGTTGCTTTCCATTTCGTCTTCGTAGTATTCGCTGATAGAGATGATAGCATCGTCTGTGCGGGATCTGGTAGTCTGCCGTATGCACATGAGCGAGGTGAAGAAAACGATGAAAAGAAGAACTATCCATATAGACACCGAGTTGCCGAAACGTCTGCTGCGGTCCTTCATAAAAACGTAGCGGAAGAACAGTATGCCTATGATGCTCCAGAACGCGAGCAGCAGGTAGGATTCCGCCTCCATCGCGCTTATCGAGAAAAGGTTCGGTATCATCAGCAGCAGACACATGATGCCCGAAACGATAAGTCCCAGAGCACCCGTCACGATGATCTTCTTATTGCCCGCAGTCCGTGCCGTTTTGAACGCGCACGCCGATGTATAGCCGTATGCGACAGACGCGCCGACAGTCATTATGTCCACCACCCACACGGTAGCGTTGCGCCCGAGAAAAGGTATAACCACGGATATAGCCATTACCAGAAGTATCGCGTTTTTCGGAGTGCCTCGGCGGTCAATACTGCCTAAACGTCCCGGCAGTATGCTGTCCTCCGACATGGAGCGGATAAGACGGCTCGACGCGGTGAACGCGCCGAGCATGCCGGTAAGTATGCCGCCCAGCAGCGCAGCGAACAGCATCCATTTTCCCGCATCTCCCGCGGCTTCCTCCACCGCGTAGAATACCGGCATACCCTCTATGCCGTCAAGACTCCCCGCTGCCGCAATATATTCCTCCCAGTCCGCATACCCGTCGGGGCGTGCTGAAGCCGCCGTCCATGTGGTGAGCGTATAGGCAGCAAGTCCCGCCGCCAGTGCGCAAACAATGACAACGAATATCTTTCTTGTGGGAAAGCAGAACTCCTTCGACGAATGCGACACCGACTCAAACCCGATGAACGCCCACGGGGTAAGTGCAACTATCCCGGCTATCTGCGGGAACACGGGGCTGCCGGAGCTGAACGCCGGGCGGAACACATCCGCCGCGTCCCTGCTCCGCGTGACAGCCAACACGAAGCAGACGATGATACCGACAAGAAGTGCCGCGGCAAGTATTATCTGCAATATCTGCGCACCTTTTTTCGATAAGATGCAGACGGCACCGCAGAATGCCATGGCGGCAAGCTCCACCAGCACCTCGCCTATGTATATCTTATATCCCGCTATACTGTAAAGATACCCGAAGCACAGCGTATCACCGAAGATGCTCCTGCTCATCAGCGACAGCGCCGTGACATTCGCCCACAGCAGCGCAAGATACGACAGTACGATGAACCACGCGCTCAGGAACCCGTGGTCGTGGTTGAACACCTTCTTCGCGTATGTGTATGTACCGCCTTCGTCCGGCAGCATCTTCATCATGTAGCTGTAATTCACGCCTATGATAAGCATTATCAGTGCGCCTATGGTCATGCCTATCGCTGTTCCCACCGGTCCCGCCATTGGCAGGAACGTATTCCCGGGCATCACAAAGGCTCCCCACCCGACTATGCAGCCGAATGACAGCGCCCACGCTCCGTTCACGGAAAGGTACCGGCTCAGTCCCCCTGTACTCTTTTCCGCTACTTTACCATGTCCTTCCAACTCCAGACCCCCAGTTGTTTAAAAAAATTACTGCGGCATAGCTTGATGCTTTTTATATTATACCATATTTACAACAAAAATACAATAGATTTATCGTACAGGGACAAAATATCAGGGCTTTGAGGGCAGTTTCCCTGCCGCATTTTATGAAAATTGCATGAAAACGGTTAATCGCTCTTGACAAAATCGTTTCGCTGTGGTATAATTGCAAAATGAATTTGAAATTTGTTTTCAATTTATCAAGACACAGACAAGTATGATACAAAT
>CAMHBE010000295.1 GCA_946183095.1 uncultured Clostridia bacterium
TGTATAAGTATAATAGTAATTGCGGTTATCAGTCCGATAGAAACGCTGATGATAAGACCCTGACCGTATATCTCGTCAGCACGTCTCTTACGCATAGCCCCGATCTCTCTTGTAAAAACGATGCCGACGCCCGTAGATACAAGGTCGCCGAAAAACGTCACTATGCCCGTTATCGGCGCAATGGCATTTATCGCAGCAACTCCTGTCTGTCCGATAAATAATCCAGCTATGACACTGTCACTCAGCAGCATGAAGTACATGACCGCTTTGGTGAACGTACCGGAAATGAACATAGAGCTGAATTTCCGCTCACAAAAGCCCTTCATTTCTCTTCCTCCAATGATCTTATTTTTTCAAGTAATAATAATATGATGATGATCCGACAAAACGCCCGCGACGATCTGTAGATCAGATACAGTCGTCACGGGCATTAAGGGAGATACTTGATTTTTGGTATGACAAAAAGACAGGTGCTTTCCTGCTTGTTTTACTGTTTACGATACACACCACAGTCATTTTGTCAAGTCCCTTCTGAAAATTTCACACAATTTTCAGATTTTATTATAACATATTACGGCGGAGTTGTAAAGTGTTTTTCAAAAATAATGCACGAAAGCTCCGCGGCTCAATTTATTGTCTTCGACATACGCCGGATGACCCGAAGCTGCATCGGAGCAAAGCAGCTTAACCTTTTATTGACTTTCCCACATTTATGAAGTGGTCGGCGACCCTTTCTGCGTCGGACGACAGCGACAGATACTGGGCTCCGACATCGGCAGTGCATACCCCCTCGCCCAGTCTCCGGATATGGTTATCCGCCATCTCGGAAGTAACGATATCCACTTCATCCTCCGCTTCATACGCAAGCCTGAGAGCATCCATATCGCTGCTGATGTACGCTTTGATAATATGCCCGAAAAGTTCCTCGATCAGCTCACGAACCGCCTCTATCTCGCTTACGGCTTCCTCCGAGAATTTCTCGTCAGCCGCTTTAAGGTGTTCGGCATACTCCACGATATTCTCCGCGTAGTCGCCGACTCGCTCAAGGTCGGTAACAGAGTGGAAAGCGGTAGAGATGTACTTCATATCGCGGGCGTTCAGCTGCATATTTGACAGTTTTACAAGAAAATCGACGATCTTGTGATTCAGGAAATTCAGTTCTTCTTCATTTGCGCGGAACTGCTCGACATCAGTGAAATCAAGGTCGCAGATGATACGGCAGGAAAGCGAGAAATTCTGCATAGCGATCTCCGCCATGTTGACTATCTCGTTTTTTGCCTGCTGTACCGCAACAGGCGGTGTTGCAAGCATGTGGTCGTCGATATAATGGAGTTTCGGGACATTTTTCTCCTCGTGTACTATCTCTCTTTCTTCGGGGATCATCGCCGTCACAACGCGCACCAGCGTATTAGTCAGCGGAAGTACGAGCACCACCGTCAGCACATTGAACACCGTATGGAACATAGCGAGCTGTGTCTGCGGAGCGCCGGGGAACAGGCTCTCAAACATGGTGCCGTAGTTTACTTTACCGCCGGACAGAAGATCGGTGAGCCAGCCGACTATCGTGAACACGACCACGCCGCTGATATTGAAGATGAGGTGTATGAGCGCCGTTCTTTTCGCGTTCTTTCCGCTGGTAAGTCCCGCCATCAGCGCCACTACGCAGGAGCCGATATTTGAGCCCATGGTCAGATAAATGCCCTGCTCAAGAGTGATGAGTCCCGAAACGACCATTGTTATAGCGACCGATGTCATAACGGAGGAGCTCTGAACTATCGCGGTCAGTATCGCGCCTATCACGATCAGCAGCACTATACTGTCGATACCCGCGAGAAAGCTCTTTACACTGTCCAGTTTTGCAAAGCTGTCCATAGACCCGCTCATCATTTCAAGACCCACGAACAGCATACCGAACCCGGCAAGGATGCCGCCGCTTTTCTTCACGGTATCGCTTTTCGCGAATGTCACGATGAATGCGCCGACCCCCGCCAGAGCGGAGAAAATAACCGTTGTGGAAAGCATATCCCCGCCGAACATTCCGAGAGCAACTATCTGACCGGTTATCGTTGTACCGATGTTTGCGCCGTAAACGATAGTTGCCGCCTGCGTGAGTGTCATTATACCCGCGTTCACGAAACCTATGACCATTACGGTGGTCGCGCCGGAGCTTTGTATCGCGGCAGTTCCCACCGCTCCTATGCCGACCCCGAGCAGTTTGCTTCCGGAGACTTTGGAAAACAGCGACCTTAGCTTACTGCTGCTCAGTGATTCAAGATTTGCGCTCATCATAGAACAGGCAGTGAGAAATATCCCTATGCCCGCCGCGAGTTGCAATATTGCTGTGATAACGTCTATCGTACCCATAACTTATATCCTTATATTTTATCATTCTTCGGCAGCCGCACAGTCACCGTCGTGCCGCCGTTCACTACGCTTTCCAGCTCAACTTCCGCATTCAGTACAGCCGCGGAGTGTTTGACTATCGAAAGGCCCAGACCCGTGCCGCCCACCTGCTTCGACCTGCTCTTGTCAACCCGGTAGAACCGCTCGAACACGCGGTCGCGATGTTCGGCAGGAATACCTATCCCGGTATCGCTGACGGTGATCTGCGCATAGTCGCCGCAGTCCCTTACCTCAACGGACACCGAGCCGTTCTCCCTGTTATACTTTACCGCGTTGTCCACAAGATTGTAAATTATCGCGTTCACAAGCTGCGGTACCGCAAAGACGGATACATCGTCCCCGACAGCAGTGACCGTGACCTTCGCCTCCGCGGCAGCCGCCGAAAGCTGTTCTTTTACCGTTCCGACCACTTTCATCAATGCCACGTTTTCCCGCGCCATATCCTCCGCACCCTCATCGAGGTGAGAGAGCCGTATGATATCATCGACGAGCAGTATCATTCTCTGAGCTTCCGAATATATCCTCCCGGCGAACTCCGGTATATCTTCCGGTTTGACAAGTCCGTCGCGCATTATTTCGGCAGAGCCGGAGATCGTGTGCAGCGGGTTCTTTAGCTCATGGGAGACATTCGCGGTGAACTCCCGGCGCATCTGTTCAGCCTTTTCCTTTTCCGAAACATCGAATATCAGCAGAGCTATACCCACCGTCCTGCCGTCCGAAAATACCGGGCTCGCGTTCAGGCTGTGGTCTGTCCCGTCAAGGCGCATCACCGCTTCGGCGTGTTCACCGCAGCTCGCCTTCTGGAGAAGCTGCTGTATCACAG
>CAMHBE010000296.1 GCA_946183095.1 uncultured Clostridia bacterium
GCCGCACAAAGTTCCTTGTCGGTATCGACAGATGTCATAAGGATAGGTGCATAGCGGTTGTACTGTGCCTGCTGCGCGGTCATGTCCTTCATATTCACGAAAATATCGCCGGTAAATGCTAAGTGATGCTCAAAGTCAATAAGGACAGATTCTCCGGCAAGATGACCTCCCTTGCCCTGATATAGTTCGAAGTGCAGATCTCCGAAATCAAAGAAGCCGGTTTGTTCAATAAGCTTGCTTATTTCTTTTTTATCTCCGACGACCTTCAGTTTCCCGGGAGATAAAGCCGTGTACGAAGTCAGCACCTTGCAGATCCGTACATACGGCTTGTGCAGCGGATTCATCTCACGGAAACCGTCCTTCTCTTCGCTTTCAAGACGAAGGCACTCCGCACTCCCGGCGCTCGCATATACAGTGTCGAAAAGAGGGAGAAGTCCGCAATGGTCTACGTCCGCATGAGTAATAAAGCATTTCTTTTCAATGCTGTCAAACTGAGGGATAATGCTCCTGAAAACCGACAGCATCTCATCTTTATAGCAGGCGTAGCCGGAATCAACAAACAGGTATTCGCTGCCGCTTTTTATAATTGCGGTATTGCTTCCGCACGGAGGCTCAATAAGTGTTACTGCTGTATTATCGGTGATATTGTGAGAGGTTATCCTCGGAGAGAAATTCCTGCCTCTTGAAGCCGCGAGCAGCTCCGCAAAACGGCTTATGCTGTCAAAGGTACGATAAGGAGATACACCGGTCTCGTCCAGTATCTGCATAGCCAGATTTGTATTGACTATGAGCTCATTTTTTGCTTCGCCGGATATTCCCATAGCAGCTGAAAGTTCATTGACGAATGTACTGTAAAAGAAGCTGTTGTCATATATCTTCTCTGCGTGATTATATTCAATTACCCTGACGCTGCAAAGCTTTTTGGCTTCCTCGATGAAAGCATTTATTTTATCCGGATCATCAACTATAAGCCCCATTTTGAAAAGCTGATATTCTGTACCGTTTTCCTGAGAACTGATGTATGATATATTGAAATTGTGTGCACTGATAAGTTCCAGGATCGCGGTCACACTGCCGGGTTCGTCTTTCAGACGGAACTCCAGCAGTACAACGCTCCGATTGTCCTCGTCGCATTGGAGGTAGCCGATCGCAGTAAGTTCTTCGGCTGCTTTTTCAAGCTGCTGCGGAGTTCCCTCAGCGTCGATAAACAGCATATGGGAATCCACAGCTTTGTTATAGCTTACTCTCGTGATATTTATGCCAAGCGAAGCAAAACACCTGCTTGCCTTCAGAAATGCGCCGATGTGATTCGGCATTTTAGTCACAAATGTCTTATTCATTTTATTTCTGATACTTAGCCTTGTCCATTTCACGGATAGCGGCACGGCGTATCTTGCCGCTGCCTACTGTTTTCGGGAGCTCGGGAACGAACTCGATGACGCGGGGGTACTTGTAAGGTGCAGTGCGCTCCTTGACGTATTCCTTTATCTCGTTTATAAGCTCCTCCGAGCCTGTTTTATCCTTTGTGAGAACGATAGTTGCCTTTACTACCTGACCTCTTATCTCGTCGGGAACGCCCGTGACCGCACATTCAAGCACATAGGGCAGTTCCATGAGAACGCTCTCGATCTCGAACGGTCCGATACGGTAGCCGGAAGACTTGATAACATCGTCAACTCTGCCGACATACCAGAAGTAACCGTCCTCGTCTACCCATGCGGTATCGCCTGTGTGATAGTAACCGTCGCGCCATGTCTCTGCGGTGTTCTCTTCATCTCCGTAGTAGCACAGCGCAAGTCCCGGGACACCGTATCCGGGAGCGTTAACGTCTTTCAGCTTTACGCAGATCTCACCGGTTTCGCCTGTGCCTGCGGGAGTTCCGTCGGGAAGGAGCACACGGACATCATACTGCGGGTTGGGCTTGCCCATGCTGCCGGGCTTGGGTTCCATACCAACAACATTTGCGATAGTAAGTGTGGTCTCGGTCTGACCGAATCCCTCCATCAGCTTGATGCCGGTCGCCTTATAGAACTGGTGGAATACTTCGGGGTTGAGAGCCTCGCCGGCAATGCAAGCATATTTCAGCGAAGAAAGATCGTACTTCGACAGGTCTTCCTTGATGAAGAAGCGGTACATTGTGGGCGGTGCGCAGAAGGACGTCACATTGTACTTCTTGAACATCGGCAGGATATCATCTGCGTGGAAGCGGTCGAAATCATAGACGAAAACTGCCGCCTCGTTCATCCACTGACCGTACAGCTTGCCCCAGAGAGCCTTGCCCCAGCCGGTATCGGAGATAGTGAAGTGCAGACCGTTCGGATCGGCGTTCTGCCAGTACCGCGCCGTAACATAATGACCGAGAGGATACTGACAGCTGTGCAGCACAAGCTTGGGATTGCCGGATGTGCCGGAGCTGAAAAAGATAAGCATGGGATCGGTTCCGCAGGGCGTTTCGGCTGTACGCGGGAACTCGGTATCATAAGCGGGAAGCTCGGCGTTGAAATCGTGCCAGCCCTCGCGCTGACCGTTCACCATGATCTTTGTTTTAAGAGTGGGTGAGACTGCACACGCCTTATCGACCTCATCCGCAACATCACCGTCGGCAGTACAAACGATAGCGGACACCTCCGCCGAATTGAAGCGGTATTCGAGGTCGTGCTCCTTGAGCATATTTGACGCGGGGATCACCAGAGCGCCTATGCGGTGAAGCGCGATTATCGAGAACCAGAATTGATAGTGCCGCTTGAGTATCAGCATTACGCGGTCGCCCTTTTTTATTCCAAGGGATGTGAAATAATTAGCGGTCTGGCTGGAATACCGCTTTATATCCGCGAATGTGAAACGGCGCTCGTTATGATTGACGTCCACATAGATCATCGCCGTCTTATCGGGGCATTTCTCCGCCATAGCGTCAACTATATCATAGGCGAAGTTGAACTTATCCTGATTTTTGAAATTGACAGCGCTCAGCACGCCCGAATCGTCGGTCTCGCACTCGACAAACTTTTCCGCCACAGGATGTAAGAGACCTGCTTTGTCAACATTTGTCAGATAGTGCTCCGCAACGTGCTCGTGATATTCCGCCATGCCCGCGGTGCCTCTCGGTGCCATGACGAGCGCGTATATCTCGCAGTCCTTCCCGTCAAGCGCCGTTTCATTGTGGGGCATGGAGCTGTCGTAGTAGATGCTGTCTCCCTCGTGGAGTATCTCAGTATGCGAGC
>CAMHBE010000297.1 GCA_946183095.1 uncultured Clostridia bacterium
GTATCAGAAAATCTTCTTAACAACACTTATTATACCGTGAATGATACCGTTTTCGCACAAATTTGATACCACCGTTTCAGCGCTGAAAAAGGCAAGTACCAATCGTTGCTGAAATTGATACTGCACCTATACCAAATCCGCGAAAAAGTGATACCACCTGCCATTTTCATCGTCTCTGACCGCTGAGTATAGCCAAACAAATAAATTTACGGCGGTCAGAGGCGATAGGCAGGTAGCACCGCTGGCTATACAAATCCCGACTAACGGCGGGCTTTGCATAGACTGCGCGGTACTACCTGCTCGGGAGGGAGTGCCCTCCCGAGACCTACCCCGAAATGCGGGTGCTTGAGCACCCGTGAATGCGGCGCAGGAGCGCCGGAAAAAAAGCAAAATGATGTTCGACTCAATTACTTGTCAAATCTGTTAAGGTTTGATATACTGTAATTGATTTTTTTGTTTTAAAATTTTTTTCAAAAATGTTGTAACATTATAAATTTTCTGTCGTTTAACATTATGTAAGGTGAGAGAAGGTGAAGGTATGACTTCGGATACCACGCTTATGGAGCGGGTCGCGGCAGATGATAAACAAGCGTTCGAGGAGCTCATCGGACGCTATGAGCACAGGCTGATAGGCTTCATCCGCCGTTTCGTGCAGGACGACGGCGCGTGCGAGGAGATAGCCGAGGACACCTTTGTGAGCCTGTGGCTTCACCGGAAGGCATACCGCCCGACTGCGGAATTTGAAACATACCTTTTCACTATCGCCAAGCGCAGATGTTTCGACTGGCTCAAAGCGCGCCGAAATGATGCTGAAATGCCGGAGCAGCCCGACACCGACAAGACAGTCGATTCCGCAGAGAACGAGTATCTGCGCAAAGATTTCAGTGTACAGCTGCTTGCCGAGATAGAAAAGCTCCGTAAGAATGACGGTGACAGCTTCTATATGTTCGCGGTACAGGGTCTGCCTGTAAAGGCTATTGCACAGAAGCTCGGTATCAGCGAAACCTCCGTCCGCGTGAAGGTTCACCGGACGCGGGAGAAGCTGAAGAAACTGCTGAAAAAGGAGGGCTTGCTATGAACACAGAACGGATATGGTCAAAAATAGAACAAATCGAACAGGCGGACGAGCTGCTGAACGCGGTGAGAACCGAGAAAAAAACGGGATTTTTCGAGTTCCTGCGGGATATGTTCTTCGGGCTGGGGCTGAAAAATGTATTCTACGGCGTGTATGACGCGGTGTTCGTGCTGCTGGTGCTGTCGGCGGCAATAATAGTGTCGCTGTCGATACAGCCGCGTGACAATTTCGCTGAGATCGGCGATGAGCTGTACGGATATGTGTTTGCGTGTTCACCTGTTGCATATTTCGTGTTTTTTCTGATCTCATATTTCAAGGAAAAGCTCGAAAATTCCTTCTCGGTTAAGATGACCTGCCGGTACACGGTGCTGCACCTGTCGGCGTTCAGAATGTTCGCGGCGGGCGTTGTATGTCTTGTGGTGAATGCCGCAGCAGCAGCGATAATGGCGGACAAGATGAACGCCGATATGCTGAATATAGTGGCAGTGTCGTTCTCGTCGCTGTTTCTGTTTGCGCTGGTCACGATAGTTTCGCTGCTGAAGCTCGGAAGCAAGGGCGCGGCAGTTCCCGCCGGTCTTATTGCAGTTTCGATCGCACTGTGCGCGTTCCCAGAGTATTCCTCTTTCCTGCAGAATATCCCCACTGCCGCGTACCTCATTCTCGGGGCGTTCTCACTTGCGGTATATCAGAAAATTCTCACAAATATTGAAAGGAAATACAGTTATGTTGTCCGTTAAAAATGTTACAGTCAAATACGGAAAAACCGTCGCCCTCGACAACATCAGCATTGACTTTGAAAACGGCGTTTACGGGCTTATCGCCCCGAACGGCGCGGGCAAGACCACGCTGATAAAGCTGCTCTCGACGCTGCTGTTCGCGGCAGACGGAACGGTGGAGTGGAACGGGAAGAGCATAGTCGCGCTTGATGAGAAATACCGCGACATTATCGGCTATCTTCCGCAGCAGTTCGGCTTTTACCGCAGCTACACCGCGTACAGTTATCTTATGTATCTTGCCGCGCTCAAGGGTATTCCCGAAAAGCAGGCGAAGGAGCGCGTGAATACGCTGCTTGACGAGGTGGCGCTGCCCGATGTGAAGAACAAGAAGCTCCGCAAATTCTCCGGCGGTATGATACAGCGCGTGGGAATTGCCGCCGCTATGCTCAATGACCCGAAAATACTTATCCTTGACGAGCCCACCGCAGGGCTTGACCCGAAAGAGCGTGTGCGTTTCCGCAACCTCATAGCCGCGCTGTCCGCGGATCGAATCGTTATACTTTCGACTCATATCGTGTCCGATGTGGAAAGTATTGCTAACAGGATCGTGCTGCTGAAAGACAAGAAAATATTCCGCTGTGACAGTATGGAGAACATCTGCGCAATGCTCGACGGAAAGGTATTTGAAGCAGAAATGCCGTCGGACGGGCTGCCCACGTTCTCAAAGCAGCATTTCGTGCTCTCGGAGCGTTTCGAGGGCAGCACAGCATTTGCGCGATTCGTCGGTGACGGCTCGGAGGGGGCTCCCAAAAGCGCGAGCCTTGAAGATGTTTTTCTGTATCTCTATCGTGACACGGGGGACGCAGAAAATGCTTAAACACGAGATAATAAAGCAACTCCGGACACCGTTCGTATGGCTGTTCGCGGCGGCTTGTACACTGATAAACGCGCTGTTTGTGGTCTCGCAGGACTACGATATCCGCCAGATACTCCGCGAGTGCGAGATAGCGGATATTCTCGGCACAACGGATATTGCGGGCGCGGAATTGCCGGAGATAGAGGACGATTTTACTGCAGCAATGGCGGGATCTTTGAAATATTCCCACAGCGAATTTGTTCCCGAAGAATATGCAGACGGGTTGCTGGCGTACCTTGTGCTGACTGCAAACTCCGCGAGAATGTCCGAGGCAATTGCAAAGACGGTGTACGATCTCGCCCTGCCGCAATTCCGTGAGCGTGTGGCGGAGATAAACAGCAACGGTGAGTATAGATACCTTAACGGCGGCGACAGGCTGCACGGTATTCTTTTCGTGAGCCTACTGCTGCCGTGCGCGGTGGAGACAATGCTGTTTGCGCTGCTTATCGCACCGAAATGCGCCGGACACGAGTATTTTTCGGGAACGACACAGGTAAT
>CAMHBE010000298.1 GCA_946183095.1 uncultured Clostridia bacterium
TAGGCTGCCAGAAGCGCGACGCGTAGCCCGTCATTGCGGCGAGAGTGCCGAGGGAGACGGTGGCGGGGTCGAATACCAGCAGACCGAACACGAACATAGCGGCTCTTATCAGCGTGGAGATGTTGTCGGTGGCAGGCCATACGAGGTTGGAGTATTTCACCGCGCGCATCCAGCTCTTGCGGTAGCGGGTGTTGAGCTCATCGTAAATGCCGGCGTTCTCCTCCTCGCGGGTGAACACCTTTGTTATGCGTGCTCCGACGATATTTTCCTGCAAATAGGCATTCATGTTGGAGCTTTTGTTGGAAACGTCCTGCCATGCGCGGCGCTGCTGTTTCTTTATTGCAAACATGACCAGTATGAATATCGGCAGACCGGATATCGCGACAAGCGCGAGGCGGTAGTCGATAACGAACATGAATATCAGGATGAATGCCATGTTCAGTATCTCCATGACGAAGTTGATGATACCGTTCGAGAGCATATCGGATACGCTGTTGACGTAGTTTATCACGCGTATGAGTATCTTTCCGTGGGGGCGGTCATCGTAGTAGGTAAACGGCAGTTCCTGCAAATGCGCGAAAAGGTCTTCGCGGATATCGAAGATGATGTTCTGACCGACTAACGTCATTATGCGGGCGCGGATATTCGACAGCAGCACGCTCGTTATCGTCAGCAGGAGCAGCAGCCCCGCGAGCATGAGGAGTTCGGGAACATTGCCGTTCGGTATGGATACATCGAGCGCGTGACGGCTGATGAAAGGCTCGGCAAGTCCCGCGAGAGCCGCCGCAATGCTTATCAGCAGCGCGGCTATCATTTTGCCCTTATACTTTTTTATATATACGAACGAACGTTTGAAGTGGCTGAAATCGAATGGTGTTTCAAGCTGTTCGTCTATGTCGTATTTGTTTCTTGCCATGTTCAGACCGCCTCCGTTTCCGTCTCAGTCCCGCTCTGCAAGTCGTATATCTGCTTGTAGTAGCCGTCGTGTTTCAGCAGCTCGTCATGCGTTCCCACATCGACGACTCTGCCGCGGTCGAGAATTATTATCTTGTCGGCATTCTTCGCGGAGGATATGCGCTGTGCGATGATGATCTTCGTACAGGGGAAGTCGAGCTTTTCCGAAAGGCTCTTCTGTATGTATGCTTCCGTTTCCATATCCACTGCCGACGTGGTATCGTCGAGTATCAGCACTGCGGGTCTTACGGCAAGGGCGCGGGCGAGTGAGATACGCTGCTTCTGACCGCCCGACAGACCGACACCGCGTTCGCCGACTATCGTGTCATATTTCAGCGGGAGCTGTGTGATGAACTGGTGAGCTGCGGCAAGCTGTGCGCACTTGCGGACGTATTCTTCTTCGAGCTTGCTGTTGCCGAAAGCGATATTGCTGTCTATGGTGTCGGAGTACAGCAGCACGTCCTGTGTGGCGATACTGATGTTCCGGCGCAGGGTATTGACCTTGTGCATCTTCACGTTGGTGCCGTCCACCAGCACTTCGCCGCTGTCGGCATCGTAGAAGCGTGGTATGAGGTTGATGAGGGAGGTCTTGCCGCTTCCGGTAGCTCCCATTATCGCCACAGTTTCGCCGGGGGAGATGTGGAAATTTATCTTGTCGAGGATTATCTTGCCGTCAAGCGAGAATGTAACGTCACGGAATTCGATATCTCCGTTCAGGTGTTCTTCCGTTTCTTCGGAATCGTTCCTGTCAACGATCATCGGCGCGGCGTAGTATATCTCGATTATCTTTGCGGAGGAAGCCATGAAGCGGAAGAAGTCGTTCACAAGGCTTCCCATGTTGCGCATAGGCATGGAGACTGCCCAGAGCAGGTTAGCTATGGCAACGTACTGTCCGAGGGTGAGGTGGCGCTGTATGATGAAGAAACCGCCGACGATCAGCAGGATAACGCCGAGGGAGCCTGCCGCGATATCTATCATTGGCTGGTATTTCAGCCACACGTTCGCGGCATTTACGTTAGCGCTGCGGTAAGCCTCGTCCTTTTCGCGGAACTTCTGCTTCTCGAATTCCTCGCGGGCGAATGCTTTTACCACGCGGTTTCCGGAGATATTCTCCTGTGCGGCGGTATTCAGCGCGGACTGTGTTTCACGGACTTTGTGGTACATCGGACCTGCCTTGCGGGAGAACAGACGGGTGATGATGAAGATAACGGGGGTCATGGCGAGTATGCACAGGGCGGTGGGAACATCTATCGTGAAGAAGAACACCATGGAAGCGGTGAACAGCGCCATTGATTCCACGATGCCCTTTATTACCCACGACACCATGTGACGCACGAGGTCGAGGTCGCCGGTAAGGCGCGTCATGAGGTCGCCGGTGCGGTATTTGTCGTAGAAGTCCATGTCCTGATTTTCTATCTTGCGGAACAGGTGCGTGCGGACTTTGTAGATCATGCCCTGCGACGCTTTCTCGTAGTACATATTGCAGGCGTACTGCATTATGGTGCGTATCAGTGTGAAGCCGATCATTCCCGCGATAAGGAGCCATAGCCCCCGCGTGTCGTTTTGCAGGTTCTGCACGGCGTTCTCGTTTGAAACGTATCTGTCGATTATCTGTGACTGGAAATACGGAGATGACAGCTGAAGTATGTTGCATACCACCGACAGGCACAACGCGAAGATGTAGCTGCGTCTGCTGCCCTCCATATTCTTCCAGAGCCACCGTAACTGAAACATAGCACTGCTCCTTTCCGGTAAGTCGCTGCCGCTTGAGACCGCGCATTCGCGCATGAGGGCAGGGCTCTGCCCTCCCCTCAAACTCCCGACCCGGTTCCTTTGTGCGACAAAGGAACCGAAAACGTAACTGATGTACGATATATGAGTGCGGATAGTATAAGTAAACGTTTTCTGAAATAAGTTATCTTATATTACCATAAACATTTTTAAATTTCAATATGCAAAGTGTAGATTTCAACCGTTTTTATTCGGTTTGTTTGTGCAAAATGACAATATGTCCGTAAATACAAAAACTGCCCGTGACATATCAAATGCCGCGGGCAGTCAGTCTGTCAAAAAAGTATTATCCGGCTTCAATATCATTTCGGTGCAGCGCGATCTCCCCGATTAGCGGGTGAGGTGGAGCTTTTGCCTTGCAAAAGCCGCAGAGAGGGATGACCGACAGACGGCTGCCGCAGGGGTCAACAATTGACCGCTTGGTAAGCGCTCCTCATGAGCGCCTTTGGCGGTCAAA
>CAMHBE010000299.1 GCA_946183095.1 uncultured Clostridia bacterium
TAAGGCGGCATACAAGGTACACCGCCTTATTGTGAGGAAGAAAAACTATAAGAGAGTGTCGAAGTTTTCTTTTATGCGCGCATCGTGCGCGCCTTGGGAAAACTTCTTCACCGCGTCCTGCGGTTTATCCATTCCAGAGAGAGCTGTATATTTCAAGAATGTTCTCCTTTGTTACCGGCTTTACGGTGTTCGCGGGGCTTCCGCTTGCAAGCGCATCATCTGCCATTTTACCGGCGCTCTGCATGAATTTTACCTTATCTATGCCGTAGTCAGCAAGTGTCGGGACCTCACATATTCTGCATATCTCACCGAGTTTCGCAAGAAATTTCTTCGCCGCCGCTTCATCGCTGTCGGTGCTGTCAGCAGCGTTCACAGCTCTGCCGAGGTCTGCAAATCGCCCGTAAGCTCCGTCAAGCGCAAAGCCAATGCATTTTTCCAGAAGCATCGCGTTCGACAGCCCGTGAGGAACATGGAACAGCGCACCTATCGGTCTGCTCATTCCGTGAACTATGGTAACAGAAGCATTGTTTATCGCTATGCCAGCTTCAAGTGCAGCTATCGACATCTGCGTTCTTGCTTCGGTATCAGTACCGTCGCTGTACGCGACAGGCAGATACTTCATAATACGCTTGACTGCGGATATTGCAACGGCATCGGTAAGGGGCTGGGCGAGCCGTGACGTATAAGATTCCACCGCGTGAGTGAGAGCGTCAAGACCTGTCGATGCGGTTACGCTTTTGGGCGATGACATCGAAAACGCAGGGTCTATGACTGCAAGCGACGGGATAAGGCACTCGCCTTTCAGCAGCATTTTTATATCCGTTTTGCTGTCAGTGATGACCGTGAACTTTGTCGCCTCGGAGCCTGTACCGGCTGTTGTCGGTATCGCTGCCATAGGCGGCATTTTCCCCTTTATCACCTTACCCATATAGTCGGATATCTTCCCGCCGTTCACGGAAAGTGCCGCTATCGCTTTCATCGTATCAATCGGACTTCCGCCGCCGACCGCTATCATGCAGTCGCAGTCCTCGACCTCGTATTTTGCAAGTCCCGCGTTTACTATCGTGTCGGTAGGCTCGCCCATAACATCGGAATAGATCGTGTATGAAACTCTGTTCTTTGAAAGCATTGCTGTCAGCTTCTCAAAGCAGTTCAGCTTTATCACCACCGGGTCGGTAACGATGAGCACCCTGTCACCCATTGTACAAAGTTCTTTTTCGGCAAGCTCCAGACTGCCTTCTCCGGTATATATCTTCGCGGGAACAATAAATTCTCTGCTCATATCGTTCTTACCTCAATCATTATCGGCTTTAAGAACGGCGTTCAGCATAACGGTCGCGCCCTCGGTGCAATGCTTTACCGATGAGAATTCCGGCTCACAGTGAGAAAGTCCGTCCTTTGACTGCACGAATATCATCGTAGTCGGCAGCATATACGAAGCGAACTGAGCATCGTGTCCGGCTCCGGAGTGGATATACTGGTGCGAAACTCCGCATTCCTCAGCAGCAGCCTTTACGTATCCCACAAGTTTCTTGTCCCAGTAAACGGTATCTCTGTTCCAAGCCTTTTCGACTGTGCAGGCGCAGCCCGACCATTCCTTGTCCGCAAGGCTCTTGACGATAGCAAGAACTTTTTCAAGCACCTCGGGTTTCTCGTGTCTTGCATCGAAAGAGAAGTCGAAGTAATCCGGTACACAGGTATGTACGCATGGGTGACAAACTACCTCACCGGTGGTATAGACGAGATCGGAATATCCGAGCTTATCTATCTCCGTGTGCAGGTAACAAAGCGCCTGCGCAGCCGCATAGAATGCGTCCCTGCGCTTCGGCATCGGGAATGTTCCCGCGTGGGTGGTCTGACCGAAGAACTTTATACGGTAGTTGAACATTCCGAGTACGCAGTCAACTACGCCGATGTCGTTTCCGGCATCTTCGAGGATAGGTCCCTGCTCAATGTGAGTCTCAAACATATAAAGGTATCTGTCCGGGTCGAGCCTGTATTTCTTATCGCCCTTGAAGCCCGATCTTTCCAGCGCCTGACCGAATGTTTTCGTCGGGTCAAGAATGCTCTTTGACTGCATCATATCCTCGTATTTAAACTTGCTTCTGATGTCTTCGGGCAGGTAGTCATAGCACACGATACCGGAGCACATCATAGCCGGAGGATAGAGCGAGCCTTCCTCGTTCGTCCAGATCATAGCGGTGAGAGGGTGCTTGTGGGGAATGTTCTGCTCCACAACTGTTTCGAGAACTTCCATAGCGCTCATTACGCCGAGAATGCCGTCATAGTTACCGCCGTTCTTTACGGAGTCACAGTGCGACGCCATTACTATGCGCTTTGCGTCCGGGTCACTTCCGGGAATAGTAGCGTAAAGGTTTGCAACATCATCTGTTTCGATCTTCGCTCCGATCTTCAGCATACGGCCGATGAACTCTTTTCTTGCCATAATTGCTTCATCGGACAGCGAGTATCTTGTGATACCGCCGTGACCCGCGTCACCGTATTTTGAAAATGTGGTGATCTTGTCTTCCATTCTTTTTTCGCTGCATTTATACATATTATTTATCCTTTCTGAAAATAAAGCCCTTTTTCGCGGGAATTCTCTGCTGCGGTACTCTTGTACAGTTCTCGATCAGATATACTACCTCGTCCGCGGTGACTATGTATGCCTTTTCACCTTTACCTTCAAGTTCAAATATCATCACGAACTTGTCGTCCCAGTCGTTTATGTAGAGCTTTGCGTTCTCCGCTCCGAAATTTTTCTCAACTGCCGGTCTTATCCGTGCGAAGCCATACAGCATACCGTCGCGCGGGACTTTGAAGCTCAGTCTCTTTGCTGTATCCTTTTTGAGCAGCATCTCCACCGGTATCTCGGTTATCCCGCCCGGATAACGAAGCTGCTCATAGGTCACCGTCCTGAATTTATCCGGCGTGACGAAATCGGACAGCCTGCATACGACCGCGTCTTTATAGCGTATTTCTGCCATACGGCTCCACTTCCTTCCTAATCTGTGAGCTTATCCGCTTCATCAAGCACTTCATCGACCTTTGTCATTTCCTCGCGTATCTGCTCGGGAGTGATAATGAGGGGCGGGGAAATGAGTATCATATTTTCATGGGAATATGTCATAAAGCCTTTCTTTTTCAGCGCTCCGATAAGCTTTCCCATTATGCCGTCCGGGTCTTTGCCGTAAGGCACC
>CAMHBE010000300.1 GCA_946183095.1 uncultured Clostridia bacterium
TATTATTTTATCACAATAAATTTATTTGTGCAAGTTGTTCAAGTTATTTTTATACATATTATTCAAAAATAAGATAAAAAAATATGCAATTTCAACAAACGCGAAAACGTTCACACAGAAATATTCCTCGAACGTCGGACAATATCGGTTATATCCGCGGGTGCCGAACAGATATATTTCGCTCCGCTGCCGATAAGTTCATCCTTATCCCGGAATCCCCACAGCACACCCGCTCCCGTAAGTCCGGCGTTGGCAGCGGTCAGCATATCCACGCTGCTGTCACCGACATAGAGCGTTTCCTCCCTGTGTGCTCCGTACTCCGAAAGGGCGATATCCACCCAGTAAGGGTCGGGTTTGTGGGGAGTTCCGGGGATACTGCCATATACTTTACCGAGCTTGTCCCCGAAATACTTTCGTATCAGTTCATCCGCAAACACGCCGTCCTTGTTGGTTATCACCGCAGTCTTTACGCCGAGTTCCGCGAGATCGTCCAGCATCTGCGTGATACCTTCATAAGGACGCGTCATATCCTCACTGTGGATGCCGTAGTATCCCGCAAACAGCGAATGTGCGCGTTCCGTCAGTTCCGCCGAAGCATCCTGCGGGAGCATACGCTCTATCAGCTTCGGTATGCCGTTTCCCACCATATACCGGTATTTGTCAGTCTCGTGTTCCGGCAGCCCCAGTTCGCGCAGAGCATAGTTGCAGGCAGCCGCAAGGTCGCCGATGGTATTCAGCAAAGTTCCGTCAAGGTCAAAAAATACTGTTCCGAACATTTTTCCTCCTCGCACCGCATTTTTCCCGTTATCACCCGTCACGGCTTGACATTGCCGGAACATTGTGATATGATGATAAAAAATAACGGGTGTGGTGCTTATAATGGTAAATTTTATCTGTCCAGTCTGCAAAAACGAGCTTGTACGCGTTGAAAACAGCCTGAAATGCAGCAAAGGACACTGTTTCGATATTTCAAGAAAAGGCGTGGTGAACCTGCTCATTTCAAACAAGTCACACCACGGCGACGATAAGCGTATGGTGAACGCGCGGCGGGAGTTCCTCGGCAAGGGGTACTACGCACCGCTGCGTGAACGAATTGCTGAGCTTGCCGCAAAGTACGCCGCCGACGGATGTACTCTGCTCGACTGTGGATGCGGAGAATGCAGCTATACGGCGGATATTGCGGAGAAACTGACAGGTTCGGGCATTTCAGCGGACATCATCGGGATAGATGTTTCCAAAGACGCGCTGAACGCGGGCGCATCCCGTCATACGGGCGCAAGGCTCGCGGCGGCAAGCGTTTACGGCATACCTCTGCCCGACAGGAGCTGCGATATCGTACTCGCGCTTTTCTCTCCGTTCTCCGGCAGCGAATACCTTCGTGTGCTGAAAGACGGCGGAATCTACATCACGGCTTTCCCGCTGGAAGACCACCTTTTCGAGCTTAAACAGGCGGTGTATGACGTGCCGTACAAGAATAAGGTCGCGCCGCTCGCAGTCACGGGATTTGAGCTGCTCGAAAACAGCGAAGTGCGGTTTACTATGCGGCTTTCAACTAACAGCGATATCATCTCGCTCTTTGAAATGACACCCTACTGCTACAAAACGTCACCCGCCGACCGTGCAAAGCTCGACGGGTATGATGAAATGACCGTGAATGCGTGCTTCGGAACGGCTGTCTACAGAAAGCTCACCTGATGATCGCGATATTGAGATCTACGTCACCATCTATACCGTCAACTCTGCCGAAGCCATACTGCCACATATCGAAATCGTAGTAATATGTCATGTCCGTGCTGTACAGCGCCAGCCAGACAGGGTAATCCTGAAGCATACGCATATCATATTTCAGGTACGCGAGCTTCTTGCCCGTATAGATCATAGCCTTGTAGCCCGCGTCTTTTATCGTTTCACAGAAAGCTATCGCGCTCATGGTCAGAGTTCCCGGCATCAGGTCTTCCGTGCGCGGCGGTACCTCTGCCGTTCCGGGATCGACCGGCTCCCAGTCGAACACGACCGGATATTCGAGCGTTCTGCCGTCCAGCTGTTCGAGCACGAACTTTGCTTCCTCCACGGCTTCATCCACCGATATCGCCTGCGAATAGAAATACACGCCGAGGTCTATTCCGGCTTTGTGCGCCGCATCGTAGTTCTGTACGAACTTGTCATCAAGTTTGATATTTCCCTCTTCGCCGTATCCTCTGACACCTATTCGCAGTATCGCGAACTCCACGCCGTCGGAGCGCACCGCGTTCCAGTCGATATCGCCCTGAAAAGACGATACATCTATCCCGAAATATGACGACAGCTCGCCGTCCGCGACATACTTCATGCGGTAGTTATCGTCGACCGAAAAATCCTCTTTCCTGTATGTATTCTTCTTCACATCCGCAAGGACAGGCACCCACCCGTACCCCACATAAGAGTCGTATATCAGTATTTTCCCGCTTTCTATGCCTATCACGCTGTCGGAAGTCTCCGACGTTTCCGTATCCGGTCCGTCGTCGATAATACTTATAGCGTCAACGGCTTCATCTTCGTCACTGCCGCTCGGAGTTCCGTTCCCAGCTTCTCCGGAGCTGTCACCTGAACGCTCGATACTGTTTATGCCGATATCAAGTTTATCTTCAAAGTTTTTGAGATAGGCATACCCTATGAACATACTTGCCGCAACTATGCACAGCGTCACCATTGAAATGACCGTGTTCAGCACATATACCCTGTTTACTTTCACTCGGTTCGCACCGGTCATTTCGGCATTTGTAAGCTCGATACGTTTTTCGGGAGCGCCTTTGATATTTCGTTCGTTTTCCGCAGTAATATGAACATTGCTGCTTTCCAAGGCTTTTTCCGCATTTTCCTTCGTCAGTGCGTTTACGAAAGGCGTATCCTGTGCAGATACAGCAGGCGCCGCCTGTTCTTGTTCCTTTGCTTTGGTTCTGTGAACAGCGCATTCTGCATCATAATCTGCATAGAAGTCCTTATCATTCACCGGCTCGTCGTCGGCATCGTATGAGTATATGTCTTCCTGACCTCGCGGAGAACTATCCGACACGACCGGAGCATCATCCGCAGAAGCCGCGGCAGCATCGACAGTGTTTTCGGGGACATCGGGCGCGGAAACGCCGGCGACCGTATCGTTTTCGCGTACTTCTTCGGTGTTTTCCGTGCTCATCAGCTCTTTCTGCTCCA
>CAMHBE010000301.1 GCA_946183095.1 uncultured Clostridia bacterium
GACGGCTTTAGGGCGGTACGAATGGGCGGCAAGAGGTTTTTAGAGGTGCCCTTTACTGCAATGCCGGAGGTTCTATGCGCTCTATCGGCACCGACGGATCTTCGGCAGATATCGACATAGAATAAGTGTATATCTTTCCGTCTTTCTTGTAGCTTATCGTCTGTCCGGTGCACATTCCTTCAAGGATATAGGTGGCTATATCTATATAATATATCTGCGTATAGCCGGAAACTCCCGACATCTGCTCGGATCCCGATATCATACTGTCGGAATATGTGATGCTGACTGTTTTCATCTCACCGGATTCACTTGTAACTTTCGACCCGATCACCGCCGAAGCGTGGTCGTCGAGCAGTTTTTCGCCGTCCGCGAAATAGTGTCTGCTCACGCGGGAGTAGCTGTAGTAGCCCTCACTGCCCTTTGCGGCGAACGCCCATTCGCTGTCGCCGGTATGCCATGTGTCGAGCTCCGTGCCGTTGTTGAACTCGTAGTATTCCTCGCCGGTCGCGGCATCCCGCCCGATATACATATACTGCATGACATCTCCGACAAAGCGGTACCATATTTCCTGCACCACCGGGGAATTTTGCAGATCTGCGCCGTCGCCCCGTTCGCTTTCATCGCGGATATACTCCCGCACGGTGACGTGCGCGGCTTCAAGCCCCGTGTGCAGGCTCTTTGCGCGGTCAACGAGGTCTTTTCCCTCATATCCTGCCCCGGAGCATCCCGCCGTTACGACGAGCGATACTATTATAATATAGAGGGGCATCAGCCTTTTCAGATATCTCACAGCATCCCCGAAAAAACACAAGCCGCACCTTACGGCGCGGCAGCTGTATTTATTTGTCATTATTCCTCGAAGCCGCTTTCGATGAGCTTTGTGAGTCCGTCAACCGCGAGCTGTTCATCCGAGCCGTCAGCGATGATCTTAATGGGTGTACCTCCGACGATACCGAGCGAAAGGATACCGAGCAGGCTCTTTGCGTTCACTCTGCGCTCTTCCTTCTCGACCCAGATAGAAGACTTGTATTCATTTGCCTTCTGAATAAAAAATGTAGCGGGTCTTGCGTGAAGACCGACCTGGTTCTTGACCTCAACTTCTCTTACAAACATTGAAAGATCCCTCCAAAAAATAACTTTATTGTCTCCTTGTCATGCGGCATACGGTGCATATCCCACACCGCCGCTCTACTTCATAAGTATATCCCGAAAATCTTTTTAAGTCAACAATTTTTTTCGCTTTTTATGCCAAAAACGGGATAATTCTCTAATTCCGTCCAATCAGCCGTACTTTTTTTCAACCTCGTTGTTCATTTTGCTCAAAAACTTTTCCACAGCCTATATATATTTACCAAGCGTTTTCAACACACGCGTTTATCCGCGCTGTTATAACGGTCATTTATCTATCAGATCGGGTCTTTTCGCGGCGGTGACTTCCCGCGATCTTTCGTCCTGCCACTTCGCGATATTCGCGTGATGCCCGGATATCAGGACATCAGGGACACGCCGCCCGTGCCACTCTTCGGGGCGGGTGTACTGCGGATATTCCAGCAAGCCGTTGTAGTGGCTCTCCTTCGAGTACGCGTCCTCGTTCGGCAGCACGCCTTCCTGTAACCGCGAAACTGCGTCGGCAAGCATCAGCGCGGGGAGTTCCCCGCCGGTGACGACGAAATCCCCGACCGATATCTCCTCGAACCGCAGTTCATCGAGCACTCTCTGATCGACGCCCTCATAATGCCCGCAAAGGATAACGAGATCGTCCTCCGCGGCGAGCTCCTTGACAAGCTCCTGCGTCAGCGGCTTGCCCTGCGGCGACATATATATCAGTCTCGGTCTTGCATCCTCACCGAGATCGCCGAGAACAGCCCGCACACAGTCGTAGATCGGCTGGCACATCATGACCATGCCCGTTCCGCCGCCGTAAGCCTTGTCATCGACCTTGCGGTGCTTGTTGAGCGTATAGTCTCGGATATCGCGGCAGCTTATCTCAACGTGACCGGCAGCCCTTGCGCGCCCTATGATGCTCTCATTCAGGAACGCTTCGCACATTTCCGGGAACAGCGTCGCAATGTTAATCCTTATCATCTGCGATAACCTCCGGGTCAAACAGTCCTTCGAGGGGTCTTATGGTTATTTTTCCCCCGTCCACATCCGTTTCGAGCAGGACTTCCGGTATCGCGGGGAACATTAGCTGCGCGCCGGACGGTGTTCTCACCGAATACACGTCGGCGGTGCCGTTCTGGTAGATATCGTCCACCTTTCCGTAACATTTCCCCGTGTCGGCATCGTACACCTCCAGCCCGATGATATCCTGTATGAACCATGTGTCTTCGGGCAGTTCCACCGAATCGCGGTCAAAATAGAGCATCTTCCCTATCAGCTTTCCGGCATCCTCCGGGGTGTCTATGCCCTTTATCTTCAGCACGGCAACGTCACTTTTGAGGTACCGCGCACGCTGCGGCTCAACCGGAACGTGCTCCTTACCGAGGTAGAGGGTGCCGTATTCGCAGAGCATTTCCGGCTCATCGCAGTAATACTGCACTCTCACCTCTCCTTTCAGACCTTGCAGCTTTGTTATCCTGCCTATTTCGAGAAACTTAGCTTTCATACACTGTCTCCTTTATAATATGTTTCCGCATTGCACCCGACCTGTGTTTTTATCCGTCAGAATGTGCGGACATTCATTTTCATCTATTATATCACAACTTTCGTGAAAATAAAAGTGACGAAAAAACCACCCTTTTGCAAAAGGCACAATATATAGGTGCTTTATCGTGGTAAATCCACAATATTTTGTAAATCGACACTTATTTTTGTGAAACAGGGGCAAAATCCGCCTGTTAAATTTGTTGATATTTCACAAATTTTTGTAAAAAATTTTTATGTATTTAGTTCGCAGTATCTTGAATTTAGCCTTGATTTTTTCATTCCGAGGGAGTATAATGTAATTAAAGTGGAATATTTATCCACTTTTAAACTTTATCCACAAAGTTTTCAACAGTTTCAAGGGTATAAACCTCCTTTTATATACCCGCACTGTTGAAACTGTTGAAAACTTTCTTTTTTCTATCGACCCACCGACCCACGAAAGGAGATGAGACTGTGCGAGGGGAATTCAAGAGCACTCTTGATGCAAAAGGCAGAATGAACTTTCCGGTAAAGCTGCGTGAAGA
>CAMHBE010000302.1 GCA_946183095.1 uncultured Clostridia bacterium
CCGAGCCCCGTCATAATGAATGCAGACGACAGCAGTATCAGTATATACACGGTGGTAAAACCTTCGAGCGACCTGCCGCTGAAGAAGTTCACAAGGCTCTGTATGCCGATCACGACCGCGAAAATGAAAAACAGGATGCCGAGCCATGTTATTATCTGCATCGGGAGGTTCGTGAAACTGGTCACGTTGTTGAGCGCAAAGACCATGAGTTTCCTGAAATTCCACTTGGACTTTCCCGCATTGCGCGGCGCGACATCGAACTCCACCTTTGCGGTCCTGAACCCCACCCAGCTCGACAGCGCACGGAAGAACGTGATACGTTCGGGCATATCGTTCAGCGCGTCTATCACCTTTCTGTCAAGCAGCTTGTAGTCGCTTGCACGGTCGAGATCGACTTTCGATGAGCCTTTCATTATACGGTAGAAGGTCTTTGCGAATATCTTGTACAACAGACCTTCCTTGCCGCGTGAGGCTTTCACCGCTTCGACGACCTCATACCCCTGTTCGTCGTGCAGCTGCACCATCTGCGGTATCAGCTCCGGCGGGTGCTGCAGGTCACAGTCGATGACCACCGCGCAGTCTCCCCTGCATCTGCGAAGTCCCGCGAATATGGCACCCTCCTTGCCGAAATTACGCGAAAAACGCAGTCCTCGCACCGACGGGTCTTTTTCGGCAGCACCCTCTATCGTGCTCCATGTATTGTCCGATGAACCGTCATCCACGAACAGCAGTTCATATTCGATATCGTTATCCCGCAGGATACCGCCGATCACATTTGCGGTATTCGCGATGTTCTCCTGCTCGTTGTATGCAGGAATTATCACTGACAGCATTTTCTACTTCCTTTTGTCGTTTGTTTTTATTGAATATACAGATCGCCCGATGTAGTCGTTACACCGAGCTTATGGCGCGCACCGTTGTATATCACCACCGCGTCGCCGTATTTTCCCCGGTACGGTTCATCAAAGCGCTCGGACGTGAAGCTCCCGCTCTCGGTGAAAAATTCGAGATACACCGAAAGGTCGTCCGGCATCATCAGCGTAACATCTCCGGCTCCCGCGTTCATCGACATATCACCGCCGAACGACGAGAACTGCGCATAGACATTGCCGCTGTCCGTGCGCACCGACACACGCTCGTCGATGCCGTAAAGCGTCATATCGCCGCTCTTTGTGCTGAATTCCAGCGTGTTCGCGGCAAGTGAATGCGACACTATCGAGCCGCTCGAACTCGACAGGCTGATGCGCTCATACACCTTATGCGGGAGCGTCACCTCCACGCCGATATCCCGCGCCCTTTCGGAGAACAGCGTCACCGTGAACCTGTCGTCCTGCGTCATGCTGAGCGTGCCTTTCTTCTCTGTGAAGATCAGCGGCACACTGCCTGTGTAGGAGACTTTCACCTTGTCTGTATCTCCGTATTTCACGCTTACCGGAACATCGGTGGTTATGACCACAAGCTCACGGGGCGTTTCAAACTCTTCTACCGCGGTAAAGACGGTGCCCGTCTGCCCTTCCCCGCTCATGGCGAGCTGGAGGATCACCCCCGCAGCTGCCATTGCCGCGCCGAGAGCCGCAAGAATGATGCCGACTATCCGCTTCATTCTTCTTCACCGCTTTCATCGGCATCATCTGAGGTATCTGCGCTGTGCTCCGACCTTTGCTTCGCGCGGATCTCCATTGTTTTCATCACCCTGCGCAGAACGCCGTAAGAAGCGCCGCACACGGGGATGATGCAAAAGCACATACCAAGTCCGAGCAGCAGCACCCCGCCGCTTATCAGCAGCAGCGGCAGCGGTGCAAGGTCGGTGGTTATCACCAGCAGACCCGTTCTCCCGAGCAGTGCCGCCGGCAGCATTATCACGCCGAATGCAAGAAGTCCGAGAGCCGTGAAGATATAACATACGTTGAGTATGAACAGCAATATCATTGCTGCGGTATCGGCAGCGTCACGAAGCCTGTGACCGGTGTTTCCCAAAACATCTCACCCCCGCGTCAAGGCTGCTTTTCCGTGCCGCCCTTTACTCCCATTCTGCCGAGCATCGTCGTTTTGCAGTTGTCGGAGAGTATGAAGTACCCGCCTTCCTGCTCACCGTAAGGGATGTAGTATTCACAGGGGTTGATGCTGTTGGATGTGGTGTAGTTCATCACCGCCTGTATCTTCGTGTAATCGTCCAGCACTATATCGGTCTCCGTGGAGCGGATTATGCTCTCCGCAAGGCTCTGCATCTGCGTTGAGGAGATACCGCGGAAATTCTTGTTTACCATGCTCATTGCCATAGAGCCCTGCACTGCGAGAGAATAGTCCGTTCCTCTCTTGAAATCGTATGTTATGTAGCCGTACAGTGTCTCACCGTCCATGTACTGCGTACCTTCCTTATAGATGACGTTCTCGAACGTTTCGGCAACCGTCCTCGTTACTTCCTGCTGCTCACCGTCAACGTCGATAAGCTCCTTTTTGACGACAGAGCGTGTCTCCCTTTCGACGATATCCGACGGGACATTGACATAGACCGACCCGCCCATATCCACAAAGTCTATGAACGACAGGCGGTCGAACTTCACATAATGCACACATTCCACGCCGAGAAGCTCCCCTATCCCCTTTGTGGGACCCTCTGCACCGAAATTCTCGTACATCTCGTAAAGGCTCCCGGCTGCTCCGTTATATGTCACCTTCATGTTTTCCTGCAGGGGTATGAACACGATGACTTCATTGCGCGGCTGATAGTTCATCAGCATATAGTATTTCGGAGCGGCTGCTTTCATATCCGAGAGCATCAGCAGTGATGTCAGGTTTATGTCAGCACTCGGACGGTAATCCGACCTCGAAACGGTGTATGCGGAATCATCCTCTTCGGGGAATATGCTCGACCATATACTGCTTACAAAAAGTCCCAGCCCGACGAATGATATTATGAGCGCTATCAGGTAGATATACCAGTTGCTCTTTCTTCTGACCGCCATCTGCCCGTCTCCTTTCCGTCCGTACGGGAAAAATTTCAAAAAAAGGTTGAAATTATCCCGCAAAAAGTATATAATAGATTTATGTGGTGTCAAGGCACCGCTCAAAACTGCAATAATACTATTTTATCACAAATCCGAATAAAATACAATAGGATTTTTTTCAACAAACTTACAAAAAAAATTCATCGTCCG
>CAMHBE010000303.1 GCA_946183095.1 uncultured Clostridia bacterium
ATGCCTTGTGACAGGATTTTAGCTTGTTCGATCTGATTCTCTGAAATATCTATACCTGTCCATTTAGCACCATATCTATACATATTTCTCGGAATAACGCCTGTCCCTGTCCCGATATCAAGTACACTTTGACCCCCGATACAAAGATTTCGCTTTACTATTCTGTCATAAAATTCTTGCGGGTAAATATCACGAAATCTTGCGTAGTCTTCCGATGTTCTGCCCCAATCGAATGCCTTGCCTCCATCTATATTTTTATCTGTGATTTTCATTTTGCCGCTCCTTGTACTTCACAAACCTCTGCCACTCAAACATTTCCGGTATGAGAGCTTCAATTCCGAACATTTTTCTCCTTTCGACCACTCTGTAAATTTAACCGAATAAGATAATAAATTCAGACCGATTTATTGGAAATTTTTTTGAAATTCCCGAAAGGATCCTGCCGGGATCATAAGGTTTGTGCTGTCGCAGTCAGAAGCGGTGACATCCTGTGGTCTACTCATGTATAAGCATTTCCAGTGCCGAGTACAGCGCCTCGTTATCTATCGGCTTTGTCAGATGCGCGTTCATACCTGCTTGCAGACTTCTCTGAACGTCTTCATCAAAGGCGTTTGCCGTCAGGGCGATTATCGGAACGCTTCCCGCATCGGGTCTGTCAAGCTTTCGTATGGCGGCGGCGGCTTCAAGACCGTCCATTTCTGGCATTCTTACGTCCATCAGCACAGCGTCATAGTAACCGGGCTCGCTTCCGGCAAACTTTTCAAGGATAAGTCTGCCGTTCACTTCATGGTCAACGGTCATTCCGCGTTTTTTCAGCACCATTTTCATTATCTCGGCATTTATCTGCACATCTTCGGCAAGCAGGATATGTTTGCCGTTAAGATCGGCTTTATGCTGCTCCTTAAGCTCTGATATATGTTTCTTTTTGCTTGCGCTCCGGAACTCTTCAAGTACATTGTTCGCAAAGAGGGGCTTGGCAATAAAGCTGTCAACGCCGGCTTCTTCGGCGTCTTCAAGCACATCGTCCCATTTATACGCCGTGATGATGATGATCGCGGACTCCGAGCCGACTATATCGCGCAGTTTTCTTGTTGTTTCCACTCCGTCCATTTCCGGCATTTTAAGATCGACCAGTATAAGATCGTAAAGTTCATGCCTTGCGTGCCGAACGAGCACCGCATCTATCGCTTCGCCGCCCGAAAGAACGGTGTCGCATGACATACCCGTCTTTTCGAGGACGAGCTTTGCGTGTTCACAGGCGATCGGGTCATCATCGACCACAAGCACCTTCATATCATAGGGCTGTATTTCCGTGCCATCGTTCTTGTTATCCTTGTGAGCCGAGTCTATAAGTGTTACTGTAACAATAAATGTCGTGCCTTTTCCCTTCTCGCTCTCGACTTCGATATTCCCGTTCATCATTTCGACGATATTCTTCGTTATCGCCATACCGAGGCCCGAACTTCCGTACTTGCTGGTGGCGGAGCTGTCCTCCTGACTGAACGTATCAAAGATATGCGGGATATACTCCTGGCTCATGCCTATACCGGTATCGGCTATCTTAAAGCGGAGTGTGGACTTGCCGCCGAATTTCGCGGTGCGCTCAACGGAAAACTCTACACTGCCGCCTTCCGGAGTGAACTTGACCGCGTTTCCGAGAATGTTAATAAGCACCTGCCGGAGTTTCATGTTGTCGCCGATGTAGTAATCGTCGATCTCGCCCTGTATGTGGCAGTTGTAGGTCTGCTTGTTTTCGGCGCACTGTGCGCTGAAGATAGTGTTTATCTGCTCCAGAAGCTTAGAGAATGAGAAATCCTCATTTTTCAGCACCATTCTTCCGGATTCTATACGGCTCATATCAAGGATATCATTTATAAGCCCGAGCAGGTGATTTGCCGAACCGCCTATCTTTTCGAGATAGTCACGGGTCTGTTCCGATATATCCGGGTCGCTCAGCGCAATGTTGTCAAGTCCGATGATAGCGTTCATGGGCGTTCTGATCTCATGGCTCATACTTGACAGGAACGCGGTCTTTGCCTTGCTCGCGTTTTCGGCGGCAGTGAGCGCATCACTCAGTACCTGATTCTTCTCAAGCGAGTCCCTCATCTCGCTGTCAATATCGGAGAATCCGGCGCCGATCGCGTGAACGGTATGATCGTCGTTTTCCCCGGCGCGGCGCACACCCGCAAAACGCAGCATCTCATATCTCTCAATGCCGTTGTGAACGGTAAGATATCTGTATGAGATCAAAGGCTCGTTCTCAAGCCGCATTTTGATGTTTCCCGGTTTTATGAAATCGAGAAAACCTTCGCGGTAGCTTTCCGCCACACGCTCGTTTGCATATCTGGCGAAACCTTCGCTGAAAGAGAATTTATCGCCGATCTGCGGACCGTCTTCCGCCGAGACTTTTGAGCGGTAGCAGACGCTCTCATCTGTGTCGAGATCGACATAATAGACACTTCTGTAATCCGATGCAAGAGCGGTTATCATGTGATCCTGACGGGTGCGCTGCTTTTCTTCGTCGAGGAGCTTGTTCTGTAATTCAAGACGCTGTTCAAGCTCCTGCTGCTTTATGCGGTTTTCCGTCTCGGAAGCCTGTTTTTCAAGAGCAAGCTTTGTGTTCGCTTTATTCTGCCTGATTATGACGATGAATATCACGATCAAAGCAGCAGTCGTCAGACCGGTCTGTACAAGACTCCTCAGGATTATCCCGCCGGAAACGGAACTTATCTTGTCGCTGATGACACTTTCACGGATAAGGTATGTAAGCATCCAGTCCGTCCCTGCTATCGGCTTATACGAAAGCGTCTCCTTTATTTCGTTATATGTAAAGGAAACGACATTTCCCGTGCCGTTTGCAAAGTCCTCTCTCACCTCTTCCACGGTATCTCCGTTCTCGAAAGAAGCGCGTTTCAGAGCTTCAAGCAGATTCGTCTCGCTCGCAAGACCGCCGAGTACCATATCTGTCAGCGCCGCTCCGTCCTTTGTGTAAATGTTGCAGAATGTCGTATCATTATTGCTCGATTGCAGTGACACACCTTCAAGCATATTGTCGATACCTATTTCCATAAAGCAGACTACGAGCGTCCTGTCCGCAACGGCGATCTTGTCCACCGGGATCGCGATTATCACCTTCTTCTGTTCTCCTTCGGCATCT
>CAMHBE010000304.1 GCA_946183095.1 uncultured Clostridia bacterium
ACGAACAACACTCAGGCGCTGCGCGATGATCCTGACAGAAGCTCCGCGATACTCGAACGCATCCCCGCAGGCAGATGGGGAACTCCCGACGACCTTATGGGTGCGGCAGTTTTCTTGGCATCAAAGGCGAGCGATTATGTGAACGGATTCACCCTTGCCGTAGACGGCGGCTGGCTCGGCAGATGAACGTAACGGAGGGATATGAAATGAAGAAAACAGATAACAAGGAATTTCTGGAGCAGCTTGAATGCACAGGCATCGTTCCTGTCATAAAGCTTGAAAATACAGCCGATGCGGCAAATCTCGCAAAGGCACTTTACGAGGGCGGAATACGCTGTGCGGAGGTCACATTCAGGGCTGAGGGCGCTGACAAGGTGATCTCGGAGATGGTAAAGGCTTATCCCGATATGCTGGTAGGAGCAGGAACCGTGCTGACCATCGAGCAGTGCGACAAGGCGATCGAAGCTGGCGCAAAATTCTGCGTTGCCCCCGGGCTCAATCCGAAGGTGGTCGAGCACTGCCTCAGCAGGGGAGTACCCTTTGTTCCCGGCGTTGCAAACGGTTCGCAGATCGAGCAGGCTCTTGAACTTGGACTTGATTTCGTTAAATTCTTCCCCGCGGAGCAGGCAGGCGGACTTCCGTACATAAAGGCAGTATCCGCACCTTATTCTTCGATGAGATTCATGCCCACAGGCGGCATAAACGAGAAGAACCTGAACAGCTATCTTGCCTTTGACAAGGTAGTATGCTGCGGAGGCAGCTGGATAGTTCCCGACAAGCTGGTAAAGGCAGGCAAGTGGGAGGAGATAACAGCTCTCTGCCGCTCGGCTGTAAACAAGATGCTCGGGTTCACTCTTGCTCACATCGGTCTTAACTGCGAGAATGAAGATCAGGCGCTTACCGATTCGGCTGATTTTGAAAAGATTTTCGGCTGGCAGCAGAAGGTGGGCAACAGCAGCGTCTTTGCAGGCAGTCTGATCGAGTGCATGAAGACCCCGTACAAGGGTGAAAAGGGACACATAGCAGTAGCTGCCAACAACGTAAGATGCGCTGTGAATCAGCTCGGCTATCAGGGTGTCGAGGTGGATATGTCCACCGCCAAATACGATGCGAACGGCAGGATGACGGTAGTATACCTCAAAAATGAACTCAGCGGTTTCGCAGTTCATCTTGTTGAGAAAAAGCAGTAAGGGAGATCATAGAAATGGCAAAAATAGTTACAATGGGCGAGATAATGCTCAGATTATCGACCAAGAACAATGAAAGATTCATTCAGGCAGATGAGTTCGATGTCAACTACGGCGGCGGCGAAGCAAACTTTGCGGTATCGCTGGCAAACTACGGACACGACGCTGAATTCGTGACAGCGGTACCCGATAACAGCATCGGCAGCTGTGCGGTGGCAGCACTCCGCAAGTACGGCGTTGAGACAAAGCATATCGCAAGGACAGGCGACAGACTCGGCATTTATTTCCTCGAGACAGGAGCTTCAATGCGTGCTTCAAACGTTGTATACGACAGAGCAAACTCCTCTATCGCGACCGCCGAAGCTTCAAATTTTGATTTTGACGAGATATTCAAGGACGCAGACTGGTTCCATTTCACGGGCATCACACCTGCGATATCCGACCTTGCTGCAAGCGTTACCGAAGAAGCCCTCAAGGCTGCGAAGAAGCACGGAGTCACCGTATCGGTAGACCTTAATTTCCGCAAGAAGCTGTGGACTTCCGAAAAGGCGCAGAAAGTTATGACTTCCCTCATGAAGTATGTTGACGTTTGCATCGGAAACGAAGAGGACGCTGAAAAGGTGCTTGGTTTCAAGCCCGGAAACACCGACGTTACAAAGGGCGATCTCGAGCTTTCGGGATATGTTGATATCTTTGGACAGATGATCGATAAGTTCGGCTTCAAGTATGTGGTATCCTCCCTCAGAGAGAGCCATTCGGCATCGAACAACGACTGGTCTGCCTGCATAATGAACGGAGAGACAAGAGAATTCTATCATTCAAGAAAGTATAACATTTGTCCCATCGTTGACCGTGTAGGCGGCGGAGATTCCTTTGCGGGCGGTCTTATCTGCGGACTGAACGACGGCAAGGACTTCAAGTCTGCGCTGGAATTCGCGGTCGCAGCTTCCGCGCTGAAGCACACTATTCCCGGAGACTTCAATCTGGTATCGCGTGCTGAGGCAGAGGCGCTTGCAGGCGGCGATGCTTCGGGCAGAGTACAGAGATGATGTGAGGCTGATATGAAGCTTTTTATCCGTGCCCACGATCTGGGTATCAAGGGCGAAGAAAACATTGCGGCAAGGCTCGGCGAGCTGGGGCTCGACGGGGTGCAGCTGGTAGCTTACAAGTGTCTTGAGGACATAGCATATCTCCCCGGGGCGGTAACGAAGCAGCGTGCGGAGCATTTTGCCGAGACATTTTCAGCCGCAGGGAAAAGCGTGCCGCTCATAGGAGCATACTTCAACCCCGTACATCCCGACAGCAAAAAAATCGAGAACGGCATCGCCGTCTTCAAGGACTATCTTTCGCTTGCGAGAAGCTTTGGCTGTGATACTGTGGGTTCCGAAACGGGTTCCTATAACGGTGATAAGTGGATCTATCATCCGATGAACCGCACGGATGAAGCTTTTGAGCGTGTAGTCAGGGTGTTCTCCGAGCTTTGCGCTCATGCAGAGCAGCAGGGAGTGAATGTTGGCATGGAGGGTGCCTTCGGGCACGTCTGCTATGATGTCGCGACCCTTGACCGCGCGGTAAAGACGATAGCTGCCGCGAACATACGGATCATATTCGATCTGTACAACTATCTTGACAGTACAAACGTCGGAAGTATACTCAGCGAGGGTCTTCAGACCTTCGGCAGCAGGATATGCGTGTTCCACATAAAGGACTGCGTTGTGAACGACGACGGAACGCTGAAACAATGCGGTGTCGGCAGGGGTATGTTCGACTACGGCAGGATACTGTCGGAGATAAAAAAGGTATGCCCCGATGCGGCTCTGGTGTTTGAAGGTACAACGGGCAGCGACATAGCATACGCTGTAAAGCATATAAAAGAACGTATATAGATCAAGGAGCATTGATTATGAAATTAGATATAAGATACGCAAACCATCCGGAAGATTCAAAGCATTATGACACTG
>CAMHBE010000305.1 GCA_946183095.1 uncultured Clostridia bacterium
AAGCTCTCGGAAGCGTCGGGCGTGGACCCCGAAACGACGGTGAAGCTCGTTGACCGCCTTGAAAGACAATACAACGTCCGTGAGAGCGGACTTTGCATACTGCGGATAAACAACGGCTTTCAGATAGCCGCAAGAACGGAGTTTGCGGACAACATAAAAAAAGCCCTCGAAACGCGCCGCCAGCAGCCCCTCTCACAGGCTGCAATGGAGACGCTCGCGATAGTCGCTTACAACCAGCCCGTCACAAACGCATTTGTCGAGCAGGTGCGCGGAGTTGACAGCAGCAGCGTCGTGCGAAGTCTCGTTGAGCGCGGACTTCTCGAAGAAGCGGGAAGGCTCGACCTCCCCGGACGTCCGATATCCTACCGTACAACGGAGAATTTCCTGCGGTGCTTCGGACTGAGCCGTATTGAGGAGCTCCCGCCGCTGCCCGATCAGGAAGGTCAGCTCGACTTCGATGAGCTCGAAGAGCTCGAACGCGAGAAAGACCTGCAATACCCCGACAGCGGACAGGAGACTTTCGGTTCCTACGATGAAGACGAAGAAGTTCCCGTTCCCACCGAAAACGCGGAGCCACAGGAGGAAGAATGACCCACAGAAAGGCGAATGTATGACAGGCTGGATAATATTCGGATCCATACTTCTCGTCCTGATACTTGTTCTGATACAGTCGGTAACGGTCACGGCAGTGCTCGACAAGGAGTTCATGCTCACCGTGAAGATACTTTGTTTCACGCTCGTGAAGCTGCCAGCCGACCCTAAAAAAAAGAAAAAGAAGAAGAAAAAGCCGGACAAGCGGAAACGTGATAAAAATGCGGAAGGAGCCCCGGCGGACGATACCGGCGGAACTGACGGAAAACCGGACGGCGGCAGCGAAGAAACGGCAGCTTCCGGAAGATCCGGCAGTACCGGCAGAGCGAAAAAAACAAAAAAAGACGGCGGCATCAACTTTGAGATGATAAAGGATTATGTCGTGAGCGCATGGCCGCCGGTAAAACGTCTTTTTAAAAAGATCAGGTTCAGGGACATCTATATAGATTATGTCGTCGGCAGTGACGACGCGGCAAAGACAGCGCTGAAATACGGCGGTATCTGCGCGGCGGTGTACTCGCTGCTGGAATGGATGAAGACATATTTCAGCGTGAAGATCGGCGAGGTCAACATAGAAGCCGATTTCGGCGCGGAAAAGGACGACATATTTGTTTTCGGCAGGGTGAAACTGCGGATAAGCACGGCGCTCGTTTGCATTATCTGGCTCGGTGTGAGAATGCTCAAAACATATCTGAAATATAACGAAAAGCCGAAGAAGTCGGCAAGCAGAAAGCCCGCAGGGGCAAGGAGGTAAACAACTATGGCACAGCATCTGGAAGGACTTATGAGCACATCAATGGAGAAGATACGCGAACTCGTTGATGTGGATACAATTATCGGCAAACCGATATCTTCGCCCGACGGCTCGACTATCATACCTATATCCAAAGTATCGTTCGGATTCGTTTCGGGCGGCTCCGACATCCCCGCAAAGGTAGATAAGGACGTATTCGCGGGCGGTGCGGGCGCGGGCATAACAATAAAACCGCAGGCGTTCATCGTTATCAACAAGAACGGTGAAGCGAAGATACTTGAACTCGGCGGCAAGGCGAGCCCCATCGAGGAGATCATCGACAGCGCTCCCGAACTGCTGAACAAGCTGAAAGGTATGTTCGGCAAGAAGGGCAGCGAGGATGAGGAAGCCGGCGAAGATGCGGAAGAGGACGCATCCGGAAAGAACGAAACGGAGTAAAACTTTTTTGCCGGCTGCTTTCTTCCCGCCGCACTTCATAGTTCCCTGTATATTTCCGCGCCGTGCGGTGCAGAATATACACGAGGTGAACGAATATGAAGATAATTACGGTAATACTTGCCGCATTGACAGCGATCTCGTGTCTAAACTTTACGGCGTATGCACTGCCGTCGGATGTTCCGGCTATCACGGCGGAATGCGCGGTGGTGATGAATGCCGATACCGGCGGCATCCTCTACGAGAAGAATGCGCACCGGCAGCGTGCGATGGCGAGCATCACAAAGATAATGACCGCGCTGGTAACGCTCGAAGCGGGCGATCCCGACAGACAGTTCATGGTCGATAAGACCGCTATAATGGTAGAGGGAACATCTATGGGGCTGCGCGAGGGCGACATCGTTACACGCCGCGCCCTGTGTGTCGGTATGCTGCTCCCGTCGGGAAATGACGCGGCAAATGCCGCCGCCGTGAATATCGCGGGAAGTCTCGGCGCTTTTGCAGACCTTATGAACAAACGCGCCGCACAGATAGGCATGACCGATACCCACTTCGTCAACCCGTCGGGGCTGGACGCGCCGGGGCATTACACCACAGCATACGACATGGCGCTGCTGACCCGTGAAGCTCTCAAAAACGACACTTTCCGCGCGATATGCGGTATGCAGTCGGCAAAGGCGGAGTTCGGCGCACCGCCTTACGAGCGTACACTCTACAACTCCAACAAGCTCCTTAAACTCTACGCGGGCTGCATCGGCGTCAAGACGGGGTTCACCGACAACGCGAGACGGTGCCTTGTGTCCGCTGCGGAACGTGACGGCTGTACGCTGATAGCCGTTACGCTCAACGCGCCCGACGACTGGAATGACCACATAAAGATGCTTGACGGCGGGTTTGAAAAAATACGACCGGTGAATGTTCGCATAAACTCATTCGCCGCAGAGGTCATCGGCGGCAATGAGGATAACGTCACGCTCGTGCCGGAAGCCTCCGTAGTGCTCGGCATGACCGACGCGGAAAGCCGCACTCTCTCGGTCAGATACAGCACACCGCCCTTCGTTTACGCCGACATAGGCAAAGGCGACGCGCTGGGGTATGCCGACATCTGTCTCGGCGGCTCGTTTATAAAGCGCGTGCAGCTCGTTGCCGCGGAAAGCGTTGACCGCGTGACCCCCGAACTCACGCTCTGGAAGCGCATAACACATTTTTTCACATGACCGCAACTGTAAAGGAAGAACTATGGAATCTATACGAATACAGAAAATAATAGCCGACAGCGGGTTCTGTTCACGGCGCAGAGCCGAACAGCTCATCGCCGACGGACAGGTGAAAGGCTTCGGTGCAGCGGAGTGGGAAAAGGCAAGGT
>CAMHBE010000306.1 GCA_946183095.1 uncultured Clostridia bacterium
AATAAAGCAAGTCGCAGTTACTTGGTTTATTGGGGCTGTTTTTGTTTAAGAAAAGTTTAAAAACAGTTGTATTAATAAGAAAAATGAGTTATATTTAGATAGGGGGTTATAGCGACCAACAACCATTGTTCAGATCAAAGCATCAGATTATGAAACTATAAGTATAACTGTTCTCCGCAGAAGAATTATCGGAGATAACCGCATAGAGAATGTGCTTACTTAACCTTATTAAGATAAATTGATAATCTCCCGGAGGTGTGAAAATGGAACTTCGTGTATTGGAATACTTCCTCACGGTCGTTCGTGAGGAAAACATATCAAGAGCCGCCGAGGTGCTTCATGTAACTCAGCCGACGCTCAGCCGTCAGATGAAGGAGCTTGAGGACGAGCTTCATACTACGCTTTTTATCAGAGGCAAGCGGCTCACGCTGACCGATTCGGGCGTTATGCTGCGCAGACGTGCCGAGGAGGTCGTGTCGCTGATGAACAAGATCGACAGTGAGTTCCGCGAGCAGGAGGAAATCAGCGGAGTTATCTCCGTAGGAAGCGGCGGACTCAAAGCAGCCGAAATAATGCCTGAGCTGATCGGGCATTTCCGTGAGCGCTATCCGCTTGTGAGCTTTGAGATCATCACAGGCACTGCCGACCATATCAAAGAACGACTTGAACACGGGCTGCTTGACTTCGGCTTCCTGCTGGAACCGATAGATATAGAAAAATTCGATTATCTGCGTTTGCCGACAAAGGAGATATGGGGCGTACTTTTTCCTGCGGATCATCGGCTTGCGTCTGAAAAAGCTATCACACGGCAGCAGCTCAGAGAACTTCCGCTTGTGGTAACGAGCCGTACAGCGCTGCGTGGTGAGATTGAAGAATGGCTGAGGTATCCTGTTTCGGAGCTTGACGTAGTTGCCTCAATGAATCTGATCGACAACGCCGCACCGCTTGCCGAGCGCGGTATAGCCTGCGCTCTGACGGTTGAAGGTGCTGTGGATATGTTCGATCCCGCACGCTTTGCGTTTCGACCGCTGACGCCTGAGCTTTCTATGACCTCGGTGCTTGCGTGGAAGAAGCTGAGCCCGTATGCGGGGGCTGCGGGGAAATTCCTTGAGTATATCAAAAGTATACACTCAGAGCATACCAAGGTATAGAATATAAGCATTTTACATATCTAAAAATGTGTATTATAATGAGTACAGGGCAAAAAACTGTACTCATTTTCTTTTTGCGGAGGTGACGCTATGAAAGTGACGATACCCGAAATAACCGATAAGGAGCTTGCTGCTTTGCTGAAAAGCTCAGGAATGACAGACGACGAGGTGAAGTCATTTCTCAAACGCTGTGAGAACAGCAGCTGCTGTTCGGAAAAGGTGCGTATCCTGCGCAAGACAAGAAATGCACTGCTTGACAATATTCATGAGAAGCAGGCTGTGCTTGATAAGCTCGACAATCTGATTTGGAATCTTAATAAATAAAATAATGGAGGTATCACTATGAATAACGAAATGCTGACATTAACACAGGACTGGGACAAGACCTTCCCTCAATCCGAAAAGGTCGATCATAAGAAGGTGACGTTCCGCAACCGCTACGGTATCACGCTTGCAGCCGATATGTATATCCCGAAGAACGCCGAAAGCAGGCTGCCCGCGATCGCTGTCAGCGGACCGTTCGGGGCGGTCAAGGAGCAGTGCAGCGGTCTGTATGCTCAGACGTTTGCGGAGCGTGGATTTCTGACTATTGCCTTCGACCCGTCGTTTACGGGCGAAAGCGGCGGAATGCCGAGATATATGGCGTCTCCCGATATAAACACCGAGGATTTTCAGGCGGCTGTTGATTTTCTCTCTGTGCAGGATAATATCGATGCCGATAAGATCGGTATATGCGGTATCTGCGGCTGGGGAGGCATGGCGATCAATACGGCGGCTCTTGATACCCGCATCAAGGTGACTGTCGCTGTCACCATGTACGATATGGCTCGTGTAAACGCAAACGGTTACTTTGATTCCGAGGACAGCGAGGAAAAGCGTTTCGAGAAACAGCAGGCTCTTAACGCTCAGCGCACGAAGGACTATCGGAGCGGAGAATATGCTCTCAGCGGCGGTGTCGTTGATCCGCTTCCCGATGATGCGCCGTTCTTTGTTGTGGATTATCACGATTACTACAAGACAGACAGAGGCTATCACCCTCGTTCGCTCAACTCTAACGGCGGCTGGAATGTGATCGGCTGTATGTCGTTCATGAATCAGCCGATAAACACTTACTCAGGCGAGATAAGAAGTGCGGTTCTTCTTGTTCACGGCGAAAAGGCTCACTCCTGCTATTTCAGCAAGGACGCATACGCCGCAATGACGAAGGATACCAAATATGCAGACAACAAAGAGCTGCTGATAATACCCGATGCAGTTCATACCGATCTTTACGACGGCGGCGGAAAGGACGCTATCCCGTTTGATAAGATCGAGGCGTTTTACCATGAGTATATGAAATAAGAGAAAAAGATTTATTGGGTATGGGGTAGCAAGTGACAGTGATTATCAAACGAGGGGGCATTTATCATGAGGAGAAAAAACAGATTTCCCGTGCAAAAACTGATGTGCATAATTATATCGGTGCTCCTGTTGCCGGGTTTATCGGCATGTGCCGCCGAGATCGGTGACATTGATCTTGACAAGAGCATTACCGCCTCCGACGCGCTGCAGGTGCTTCGTTACAGTGTAGGCCTTGACGAGTATACGACCGAACAAAAGGAGCTTGCGGATGTTGACTCCGATGGTGATATCACTGCCGCCGATGCACTTGAGATCCTCAGATACAGCGTGGGGCTTGATGCGGCAGACAGCATCGGACAGCCGGTTGAATCGGAGAATGACACCGACACTTCGAGCGACACCGAAACACCCACTCGGAAGAAAACACTCGTTGCATATTTTTCGCGTACCGGCAACACCGAAAGGATAGCGCATTATATCGCAGAGATCACAGGCGCAGATATTTACGCTATCGAAGCGGTGATCCCGTATTCCGACGAAGATATAGAATATACGACAGACTGCCGTGCTAACCGTGAACAGAACGACAAATCCGTAAGACCCGAGATAAAAGACCCGCTTGAATCTATTGACGATTACGAC
>CAMHBE010000307.1 GCA_946183095.1 uncultured Clostridia bacterium
TGTGTGTTTTCATCGTCGATATCCGCCACCAAGTCCCACAGCAGCTTGCAGCCGCACTCCCTGAAATCGCTGAAAAGTTCATAATAATCACCGCACTCCGGCAACCATTCGGACAGCATATCCTCACGCTCCTCGGGGCGAGTGAACTGCCATTTCTTTTCGCGGAGTTCTTTCCTTATATGCGATATTTGCTCTGCCGGTAATTCCGACAGAACAGCATACAGCTCGTCAATATCATAAACGCTGTCCTGTCCGCGCTTGGAAAGAATTCGGGAGATATCGTTCAGCCGGGGCTTGTTTTTCGGAGGCTGCTGAATGAACATTATCCGTGAAATACATTTGTAGTAATCGGAGATCAGATCGGATAGCTTTTGAAGGATATCCTTATCAAGACTGTCTTTCCAATCAGGCTGCTGCGAAAAGTTAAACAGCTCATCTGCGGGTGCCGGATCACCGAAAAGATATCTTATATATCTGCTCATTTCATACGCATATTTCGGCAGACCTTCAAGATTGGAATCCACCTTCTCCCACTTGGGAAGATCGAAGAATTTATCACGTTCACGCCAAAATTCGCCGCCGTTCCTGCTGTTCCTTCTGTACCTCTTTTCAAGCATTGCCTTGTATTTCAGAAAGCGGCATCTCGATATATCCTTGTTCCCGAGATACTCCGACAGATCAGGCTTAACGCCGGTCTTTGCGGAATCGATCTCAAGCCCGGTAAGTATCGCAAGTGTTTCAGTTTCACGGCGACAGCGCTCACGCTTATCATCGCTGCTGTTTTCGTTGTAGGCGATAACGCTCCGATCAAGAGCCGCATTTGATATTTGCCCCACCCGTGAGGAAAATGTGTTTTTGACTGTTTCGAACCGAGCCTGCCAGTCATTTGCATCGCTTTCCACAGGTTTCTCCGAAGGTATCATCAGCAGAGGATAGTCACTTTCACTGTTCCTGCAAACAGCACAGTCAACAATATCATCGGTTATTATCTTGACCATATCACCGTCAAAATCAGCACCGCCGAGCCTTGCGGCGGCGAGAGAATCACCGCTTATCATAACAACATCGGTCAGGTGTCCGAGATATGTGTTTCTGATGTCCTCACCGTTTGGGTATGGCTTCAGACAAACTTCTTCGTTCCTTGCAATATGTGGATTACGCAGCAGGGCGCAGGCTTCAAGGCCGTTGTAATCAGCACCGGGAGCATAGAAACTGTCACTACCGAGCAGAGCCGATGAAACCGAACGAAGAAAATCGCTGCTGCTGTCCGCACCGTTACGCACCGCCAGCAGGTGCATCAGTTCAAGCAGGTCGCCGGACAGAAAACGGTTGTCGCCTGCAACGATCAGCCGCCCGAGGGCGTAATCCTTTATCAGTTTGTATGCCTTCTGACGGAGAATGTTCGCATAGGCGGTCTCATAAATGAATTTCTGATTTGCCCGGAGGATCTCCACAAGCAGAGCCTCTCGGCTGTCGGGATCGTGATGCTTGTCAGTGAAAAAGCGTACCTTGAAATCCGTATCATAGCAAATGCGGCAGTAGGCTTTCTCCGTGTTCTTGGTGAGCCAGTCCCGACTGTCGGAAAGAGGCTCGCCCTCATCCCACCCCGGCAGATCGGCAGGACGGAACTCGTCCGAGGTCAGGGAAAGAGTGCTGAGAAACTGATAATTGAACACCGTATCGTCGGTGTTTTCATCTCCGCCGACCTGGGAGATATACAGTGCGTGACCGTATTTTTCAAAGGCGTTCCAGTAATCCTCCCACGACATACTGTTCTCATTCAGCCAGCCGAGACATTTGACCATACTCTTTGTAAGTATCATGCCGACCTCTGAAACTTTGTGCTTAACGCCCCATATATCCGTAAGATACTCAACTCCCGCACAGCTGAAAAAGCCATTAAAATCGACGCTGTGCAGCATACCCTTTATGAAGGGCAGACGTATTTGGAAGGAGCTGTGTTCCTCACCGAGCTGTGCAGAGATCTCCGCCGCAAGGGATGGAGAAGCCAAACCTTCACCGTCAAAGCCAAGGATGTCAATGTCCTGTTTCCGTTCAACACGCTCGTACCTGCGGACAGCGCCGCTATCCTTGCTTTCGACTGTGATAATATCCGTATCGCGGGCTGTGGAAACCGGATCATCCACCACGATCACGCTGTTTGAATCAAGCCCGAGACCGTCTATGCGTACACCGTCTGAAAACATAAGTCCCTTGTATGCGTAGAGCTTACTGAGCTGACAGCGCCCGACCTTCATACCGAGCATTATCCGCTCGTTGACAGCGTCAAACACATCCTTGCAGATAAAGGCCAGCAAACCCTCTCGGCTCATACTCTGCGAGCGTTCAAAGGCGAGATAGCGGTGTGAACCGTTACCGAAATCAACGAAAATGCCATCGGTTCGAAACAGAGCTTCTGCTTTTCTGCGGAGCAGAGTGTAGTAGGAACTGTTCGATGTCCTATCAAATATCCCCGTGAAATCAGCGTAGAAGATCACATCACAGAGAGCCTCCGAAGCCTTGCCGTTGCCGCTGTCAGGACTGATATTCAGCACGGAAAGTATCTGCCTGAACAAAGCATTTTCAGCCTTATCGGAGCCAATCCCTTTCATACAGCTCTGCGCCGTTGCTTGCCCAAGCGAGAGCGTAAAGCTGTCAGCGTCGGACTTCGCATAACCGAGCATCTTCCTCACCGACAGCGTATATATTTTGTACCAGCGTCTGCGCATAGTATCACCTCCCATTGTTTTGCACCTTTATTATATCATATCTCCCTTCAAAATTGTGTATCATTTTTTGGACAGATAGACGCGGAAGGCTAAAACGAGTACGATAGATCGTACAGATACTTAACGTGACAGTAATGACAGTTAAAACAAATATGGGAGAAAGCATAAACGACCTATCATTCATTTCCTCGCTCTCTCCTCCGCAAAAATGCTAACAAGCTAACAACGCACTTCAAACCTCGCAGCAGCGTTTTCTGCTCTGGTATAGTTTTGTTAGCACGATCGCAAACCGTCCTCTGCGGTTAGCATTCCGGTATTGTTTTGGTAGCATTTTCAGCGACCGCCAAACCTCGCATCTGCGTTGTCCGGCTGTGCTTGTTAGCACGATATCAAAAGTTCAGATG
>CAMHBE010000308.1 GCA_946183095.1 uncultured Clostridia bacterium
TATCAATGAAAAGCTCGTTTACAACGATGTTTATACATCTATCCATATCGAAGAGTACGAACTTGAATGCCGTGACACGAAGCTCGGACCGGAGGAGATAACCCGTGATATCCCGAACCTCAGCGAGGATGCCCTTAAAGATCTCGACGAGAACGGCATCATCAGGATAGGCGCGGAAGTACACTCCGGCGATATCCTTGTCGGAAAAGTGGCTCCTAAGGGCGAAACAGAGCTTACAGCGGAGGAAAGACTGCTCAGAGCGATATTCGGCGAAAAGGCAAGGGAAGTGCGCGACAGCTCTCTGCGCGTTCCTCACGGCGAGAGCGGCGTCATCGTCGACGTCAAGGTGTTCACACGCGAGAACTGCGACGAACTCGCAGCAGGTGTGAACATGGCTGTTCGCTGCTACATCGCACAGAAGAGAAAGATCTCAGTCGGCGATAAAATGGCAGGTCGTCACGGTAACAAGGGTGTCGTTTCCCGCATACTGCATCAGGAAGATATGCCTTTCCTGCCGGACGGAACCCCGCTCGACATAGTGCTCAACCCTCTCGGTGTTCCTTCCCGTATGAACATCGGACAGGTTCTCGAAGTACACCTCGGTTATGCGGCTAAGGCGCTCGGCTGGAAGGTCATGACCCCTGTATTCGACGGCGCTCATGAAGCCGACATCCGTGAGATGTTCGCAATGGCGGAAGCGCAGCGTTCCGAATATGTGGGCAAGGACGGTCCCGAGATCGACTTCTCGAAGATCCCCATGACCGCAGAAGCAAAGACACAGCTCACCGACGGCAGAACTGGCGAAAAGTTCGACAGCCTCGTTACAGTCGGTTATATGTATTACCTTAAATTGCATCATCTGGTCGATGATAAGATCCACGCACGTTCCACCGGTCCTTACGCACTCGTAACGCAGCAGCCGCTCGGCGGTAAAGCGCAGTTCGGCGGTCAGCGTTTCGGTGAGATGGAAGTCTGGGCTCTCGAAGCTTACGGTGCGGCGTACACTCTCCAGGAGATACTCACGGTCAAGTCCGATGATGTTGTCGGACGTGTAAAGACCTACGAAGCTATCGTAAAGGGTGAGCCGGTCCCGAAGCCCGGCGTTCCGGAATCCTTCCGCGTTCTTATCAAGGAACTCCAGTCCCTCGGTCTTGATATCAAGATACTCGACGAAAACAACGAGGAGATAGATCTCAAGCAGACGTTCGACGATGACGACAACGGCGGTGTTGTAAGTCCCGACGACTTCAATTACGAGATAGACGAGAGCGAACTCAGCGATTCCTACATCATCGGCGATGCCGACGACGATTATTTCAGCGGCGCGGCAGACGATGAAGATGATGACGGATTTGATGACGAAGCCGACTACGATGACGGTTTCGATGATGATGAATTCGACGAGAGCGTCGATAACGACGACGATATCGACTGATAACACATTACGCTGTTCGTATTAAAACTGACAGGCGGCAGCGGGGGACTTTACTCCGGTGCTGCCGAATATAGAAAACGAGGTTTGTGAAATTGGCTAACGTTTTTGAATCAATAAAGATCGGACTTGCATCGCCCGATCAGATACGCGCATGGAGCTACGGCGTTGTTGAACGTCCCGAGACTATAAACTACAGAACGCAGAAGCCCGAAAGAGACGGACTTTACTGTGAAAAGATATTCGGACCTCAGAAGGACTGGGAATGTGCCTGCGGTAAATACAAGCGCATCCGCTTCAAAGGGAAGATCTGCGAACGTTGCGGAGTTGAGGTAACAAGAGCAAAGGTCAGACGTGAGCGTATGGGTCATATCGAGCTCGCCGCTCCCGTATCTCATATCTGGTATTTCAAGGGTACTCCTTCCCGCATCGGTCAGGTACTCGATATCTCGCCGAAACGTCTCGAAGAAGTTCTCTACTTCACAAAGTATATAGTTACCGACCCCGGTGATACCGTGCTCACAAAAGGTCAGCTCCTCACAGAGAAGGAGTACGCCGATATGCGTGAGCGCTATGAAGATGACTTCAAGGCAGGTATGGGCGCAGAAGCTATAAAGGTTCTCCTGCAGGAGATAGATATCGAGAAGCTCGCGCAGGAACTCAAAGATGAACTCAAAGATACTCAGCAGGGTCAGAAGCGCGTCAAGCTGCTCAAACGTCTTGATGTTATAGAAGCGTTCCGTCAGAGCGGTAACCGTCCCGAATGGATGATACTTGACGTGGTGCCGATAATCCCGCCGGATCTCCGTCCGCTGATACTGCTCGACGGCGGCAGATTTGCCACCAGTGACCTGAATGACCTTTACAGAAGGGTCATCAACAGAAACAACAGACTTAAGAAGATGCTGGAACTCAAAGCTCCGGATATCATTATACGCAATGAGAAGAGAATGCTTCAGGAAGCGGTCGATGCCCTTATAGACAACGGCAGACACGGCAGAGCGGTGACAGGCCCATCCAACAGACCTCTCAAATCCCTCTCCGATATGCTCAAGGGCAAGCAGGGACGTTTCCGTCAGAACCTTCTCGGTAAGCGTGTCGATTACTCCGGACGTTCCGTTATCGTCGTAGGACCCGATCTTAAAATGGATCAGTGCGGTCTTCCGAAGGAAATGGCTATCGAACTGTTCAAGCCTTTCGTGATGAAGGAACTCGTAGCTCGCGGGCTTTCCAACAACATCAAGAGCGCCCGTAAAATGGTCGATCGCGCAAAGGATGAAGTATGGGATGTACTCGAAGATGTCATCAAGGATCACCCCGTTCTGCTGAACCGTGCTCCGACGCTGCATCGTCTCGGTATCCAGGCATTCTCGCCGGTACTTGTCGAGGGTCGCGCTATCAAGCTGCATCCTCTCGTATGTACCGCGTTCAACGCCGACTTCGACGGTGACCAGATGGCGGTGCATCTGCCGCTTTCCGAGGAAGCGCAGGAAGAAGCCCGTTCACTCATGCTTGCGGCGAAGAACCTGCTCAAGCCTTCCGACGGTAAGCCTGTTACCGTACCGACACAGGATATGGTGCTCGGTTCATATTATCTTACTTTGCAGTATGACCTTGATGAGCTCAAAGGCAAGGTACACAGCCCTGTGCAGATGTACGAATGGCTCAATTCCGAGCTTGAAAGACTGAACG
>CAMHBE010000309.1 GCA_946183095.1 uncultured Clostridia bacterium
GAGATCGTCATAGTCGATGAATTTACCGGCCGTCTCATGTTCGGACGCCGCTTCAACGAGGGTCTGCATCAGGCTATCGAAGCAAAGGAAGGCGTACAGGTAAAGCATGAGAGCAAGACCCTCGCGACCATAACTTTCCAGAACTTCTTCCGTCTGTACAACAAGCTCTCCGGTATGACCGGTACCGCAATGACAGAAGAAACGGAGTTCCGCGGCATCTACAACCTCGATGTTATCGAGATACCCACCAACAAGCCTGTCATCCGTATCGACCACCACGATCAGGTCTATAAGAATGAACACGGCAAGTTCGTTGCGGCTATCGAGCAGATAAAGGAGTGCCACGAGAAGGGTCAGCCCGTACTTGTGGGTACTATATCTATAGAGAAATCCGAGCTTCTGTCGAAGATGCTCAAAAAGACCGGCATCAAGCATGAAGTGCTCAACGCTAAGAACCATGAGCGCGAAGCCGAGATAGTTGCACAGGCAGGCAAGAAGGGTGCCGTTACCATTGCGACCAACATGGCAGGACGCGGTACCGATATCATGCTCGGCGGTAATGCCGAATATCTTGCAAAGGCGGAAATGCGCAGACAGGATATACCCGAGGAACTGATAATCGAAGCCACCGGTTTTGCGGAAACGGACGATGAGGAGATCCTCGCCGCGAGAAAGCTCTATATGGAGCTCAACGAGAAGTACAAGAAGCAGATAGCTCCCGAGGCGGAGGAGGTCCGCAATGCGGGCGGTCTGTTCATACTCGGTACCGAGCGCCATGAGTCGAGACGTATAGACAACCAGCTCCGCGGACGTGCGGGACGTCAGGGCGACCCCGGCGAGAGCTGCTTCTTCGTTTCGCTGGAGGACGACCTCATGCGTCTGTTCGGCGGAGAGCGCGTTCAGGCGGTCATGGAGACTCTGAAGATAGACGAGGACGTGCCGATCGAGAATGCGCTGCTCACCAGAACGATAGAGTCCTCACAGCGCAAGATAGAGGGCAGGAACTATTCGATCAGAAAGAATGTCCTCGATTTCGACGATGTTATGTCACAGCAGAGAAACACCATTTATTCGCAGCGTTCACAGGTGCTTGACGGTGACGATATCAGCGCTAATATCCACTCGATGATAAAAGAGAGCATACAGGAGAACGTGGATATGTTCTGTCAGGGCGATATTGCCGACAACTGGAATATCGTCGGTCTGCGCGAGCATTATATCGGTGTGCTTACAATGCCTGACGATCTGACATACACTACGGAAGAACTCAATGATATAAAGAAGAAAGACATCACGGATATGCTCATCGAGAGGGCTGAGACGATCTACGCCGCAAAGGAGGCGGAGTACGGCTCAGAAGTTATGCGTGAGCTCGAACGTGTGGTACTGCTCAGAAATGTCGATCAGAAGTGGATGGATCACATCGACGCAATGGATGAGCTGAAACACGGTATCGGTCTGCGCTCTATGGGTCAGAAGGATCCCGTTGTCGAGTACAGATTTGAGGGTTTTGCAATGTTCGATGAGATGATCGCCGCGATCCGTGAGGATACTGTCCGTGCAATACTCACCGCCCGTCTTTCCGGTCAGAAGCAGGCTCCCCAGCGTGTTCAGGTGATGCGTCCCGATATGCCGCAGGGAACTATAAGAAGGTCTAAGAAGAAGCCCGAGAAGAAATCGGAAAAGAAGCCGGAAAAAACGGAAAACAAGTCCGAACAGCCGACTGAACAGCCGAAAGACGGCGAATAAGTAAAGTTACAAAAAGATATTCCCCCGCTTAATGTGGGGGAATACTGATAGAGGGATGATAATATGCTGACGACTGAAGTAAGAAAAGAACTGACCGAACACATAATACCTTTCTGGGATGCTCTCCGCGACAACGAGAACGGCGGCTTCTACGGGTATATGGACCATGAACTGCGTCTTGACAAGAACGCTCCGAAAGGTGTCATACTGCATTCCCGCATACTGTGGTTCTACTCGAACTGCTTCCTTGTGCTGGGAGATGACAAATGCCTTGATAACGCAAGGCACTGCTATGAGTTCATGAAAAAATACTGCGTCGATAAGGACAACGGCGGTGTGTACTGGATGATGAACGCGGACGGTTCCGTGAACGACAGCATGAAACACACCTACTGTCAGGCGTTTTTCATCTATGCTCTTGCAAGCTATTACGACGCTTCAAAGGATGCGAACGCGCTTAAACTTGCACTTGAGGTGTTTGAGACAGTTGAGAAACGCTGCACAGATGATGTTGCGTACCTTGAAGCGATGTCCGCCGACTGGAAGCTCATTCCCAACGATGCGCTGTCCGAGAACGGGCTCATGGCTGACAAGACGATGAATACGACCCTTCATCTGCTCGAAGCATATACGGAACTTTACCGCGTCAGCAGCGACGAGAGAGTTCTCAACCGTCTGAAATTTCAGATAAGCCTTTTCCTTGACAAGATCTACTATAAACCCGAGAGCAGGCTGCTCGTGTTCTTTGACCGTGAGATGAACGTTATCGGCGATATACACTCCTACGGGCATGATATCGAAGCAACGTGGCTCATTGACCGCGCCTGCGAAGTCATAGGTGATGATGATCTGACAGCGAAAGTGCGTGAGATGAACAAAGCCGTGGTGAAGAATATTGCCGATATAGCCTTCGAGAACGGCGCGCTCAACAATGAGAGGGAGAATGATAAGATCAGCAGAATGCACATCTGGTGGGTGCAGGCAGAAGGTGTTGTGGGATTTCTCAACGGTTATAAGAAATACGGTGATGAGCGTTATCTCGATATCGCAAAAGCGCTGTGGGAGAATATCAAGAAAGAGATCATCGACAAGCGCGAGGGCGGTGAGTGGTATTCGCAGATACTTGAGGACGGTCATCCCGATACCGCGAAGCCTACGGTCGATCCTTGGAAGTGTCCTTACCACAACGGCAGAATGTGTATGGAAGTGCTGAAACGTGCTTGATATAGGTGGCTGAAATTTCCGCAGACGGTTGCGGGGTGCAGCCGGGGCGCGCCGCTCGGCGTCAGGCTTTGCCTGAACGCCACGCGGCGCGTTTTTGCGTTCGCGGCAGTTGACGCGAACGCACAGCGCCGACACCCCGTTGTCGGCGCTT
>CAMHBE010000310.1 GCA_946183095.1 uncultured Clostridia bacterium
GGTACCGTGTTTGAGGACTTCGCCCACGCAGTCATTCGGACCCAGCTTATCGGAGTCTATCCATATACCCTGACCCATAAGGAACGGGTAGTTGCGCACCTTCTTTTGTGCCTGTATCTTGTATCTGTACATGAGCTGGTCGATAACAAGGTTCATCTCGTCTTCGAGCAGTTCAAAGAACCTGACTATATCCTTTTCAGCCTTTATTCCGAGACGGGGGAGGTTCACCGAGGTAAAGCTGAGATTGCCGCGGCCGGTGACGATCTCGCGGGATCTGTCGTGAACATTGCCGATGACGCGGGTGCGGCAGCCCATATACGCGATCTCAGTATTGTAATCTCCGGGTTTATAGTATTGCAGATTATACGGTGCGTCAATAAACGAGAAGTTCGGGAAAAGTCGCTTTGCCGATACCCTGCACGCCAGTTTGAACAGGTGGTAGTTAGGCTCGCCGGGGTTGTAGTTTATGCCTTCCTTGATCTTGAAGATGTGGATAGGGAATATAGCCGTCTCGCCGTTCCCGAGACCTCTTTCTGTCGCAAGCAGAACGTTCTCAATGACCATCTGACCTTCGGGAGAGGTATCTGTGCCGTAGTTTATCGACGAGAAAGGTATCTGAGCGCCTGCGCGGCTGTTCATGGTGTTAAGGTTGTGTACGAGAGCCTCCATTGCCTGGTATGTGGCACGGTTAGTCTCTTTTTTCGATATGCTCAGCGCGAAGGACTGTATCTTTTCGGCAAGTTCATCGTCGCCGGTTATCTCTTTAAGATATGGCAGTTCCTCATCGGAGAACCCGTTGTTGTTTGCAAGGACAGGCTCGATGCCCTTTTCTTCCTTGATCTTGTCGAAATACGCTCTCACTTTGCTTTCCGAATCCGCATCCGACAGCCCCGTTTCGAGGAAGAGCGCACGGATGATGTTGCTGCGGTACATCTGCACATAAGTTTTCTTTACGCCGTCCGCCATTGCGTAATCGAAATTCGGTATCGACTGACCGCCGTGCTGGTCGTTCTGGTTGGACTGTATCGCGATGCAGGCGAGAGCGGAGTAGCTGTTTATCCCGTTGGGTTCGCGGAGAAAACCGTGACCGGTCGAGAAACCGTTCTTGAACAGCTTTTTCAGGTCGATCTGGCAGCAGGTCGTGGTGAGGGTGAAGAAATCAAGGTCATGTATGTGGATATCGCCTTCGATGTGCGCTCTGGAGTGGGCAGGGTCGAGAACATACATCTCGTTGAACTGCTTTGCGCCTTCCGAGCCGTATTTAAGCATCGTACCCATAGCGGTATCGCCGTCGATATTGGCGTTTTCGCGCTTGATATCGCAGTCCCGCGCGGATTTGAAGGTAAGGTCTTCGTATGTCTTCATAAGAGAGGTGTTCATCTCTCTTATGCGCGTTCTGTCTGCTCTGTAGAGGATATACTGTTTTGCGGTCTTTGCGTGACCGTTCTCCACAAGGACTTTCTCCACAACGTCCTGAACTTCCTCGACAGTCGGGATTATATCCTCGCCGCCCTCCTTTTCGAGGACGCGGCATACTTCTTCAGCGAGTGAAAGTGCCGAATCATAATCCTTTCCGCCTACAGCAAGTGCAGCTTTGTAGATAGCGTCTGCGATCTTCTGGACATTGAACGCCGCAGTGCGTCCGTCTCTTTTACGGATCTTGGTTATCATCTGAGCATCTCCTTCGGTTAAACACAACATCTTGTGGTCGTGATTTTTAAGTGTGCAATATATATTATATTGCTATCTTGGTCATTTGTCAATATGAACAGTAAAAATATTTTTGATGTTCATAAACAAAATAAAAGTGCACAGAATAAAGTGCAAGAAAAAACAGGCATCCCGTATGGAATACCTGTAGGATTCTTATGACCTGCTCTCAGGCATCAGCTCTTTTTGCAAGTCTTGATTTTACTCTTGCAGCCTTGTTCTTATGGATGAAGCCCTTGCCGGCAGCCTTATCGAGCGCTATAGCGGCAGCCTTCTTAGCATCTGCTGTTGCGCCTTCTGCTCTTGCCTTCTTGAGAACTGTCTTAAGTTCGGTCTTAGCGGACTTGTTGCGTTCATTTCTGAGCTTGGTAACAAGAACTCTCTTCTTTGCGGATTTGATATTCGGCACTTTTTGCACCTCCTTAAAATGAATATATTTGCAATACGTCATATTATAACACATAATTTCCGAAAATGCAATACTTTTTTGAAAAAATTTTTACAAAACAGGTGATTTTATGAAAAGAAGCGACCTTATATGCGAAAACGGGATGATAGACACGAATGAACGGTCGTGCAATGTTCACACGTTCAGTAAATATGGAACGGAATATACTGAAACGATCATTGATGAAGAAATCCATAAGCGCTGCGGAGCAGAAAAAGGCAGATACATCACTTTGTTCACCGATACCGGAAACGTGAAAAAGTGCCTCACCGAGCTGACAGCGGGTTATCTGCCGGGCGGGAAAGCGCTTGTGGTAGGCTTCGGCAATAAGAATATCGGTTCCGACAGCCTCGGCGCAAGAGTGCTAAGATATATCCCTGCTACGGCACACCTTTCCGGACACGGTGATTTCAAGGATCTCGGCATGAGGAGCGTATGTGTTCTGGAGACAGGAGTCACCGGAAAAACCGGCATGGAGAGCAGTTCGCGGGCTGTGTGTGCAGCGAGATTCATCGGAGCGGATATCATCATAGCGATAGACAGCCTTGCCTGTTCCGATACCGAACGTCTGTGCCGTGTCATACAGCTCACAGATGCAGGTATATCACCCGGCAGCGGTGTGGGCAACGACCGTCAGGCGCTCAACGGCGAGACTGCTGGCATACCTGTGCTGGCTATAGGTGTCCCGACAGTCATCGACCTCGACAGTATAACGGATGACGGGCAGAACAGCGGGCTTATGGTAACCCCGAGAAATATCGACGTTCTGTCCGAACGGTTCGCCGAGATCATCGGCATATCAGTGAGCTGCGCTCTGAACCCGACACTGACCGAGGATGAGATACGGTCGCTTCTTATATTATAATGGTATATATCATAGCAGGTCATAAATATTATCTTGACTGAATATTATTTATTAAAAATCAATGTTCATATA
>CAMHBE010000311.1 GCA_946183095.1 uncultured Clostridia bacterium
ATGGGGTTCACAACGGTGAGTTATCACCATCGGGGAATTATCTTATCGACAGATAATCTCACCAAAAAATACGGCATAAAAACCGCGGCGGATCATGTCAATATCCATGTGCGCGAGGGTGCGATATACGGTCTGATCGGGCGAAACGGCGCAGGAAAAACTACGCTTATGAAAATGATAACAGGGCTTTCAAATCCAACATCGGGGAGCTATTCGGTAAAAGGATATTCGGGGACAGAGCTTAAAAATGCCCGCCACTTCGTGGGCAGTCTGATAGAAGCACCGGGGCTTTATCCCGATATGACGGCTTTTCAGAACCTCAAATGCAAGTGCTTACAGTGCGGTATCAAAGATGATGAACGCATAATGGAAGTGCTTTCTCTTGTGGGACTGTCCGGTACCGGAAAGAAAAAAACAGCAAAATTCTCTTACGGAATGAAACAGCGGCTCGGTATCGCTATGTCGCTGATAGACCGTCCCGAGCTGCTGGTGCTTGATGAACCGCTGAACGGTCTTGATCCGCAGGGTATCCACGAGTTCAGAGAAATGCTGCTGAACCTGAATCAGAATGGTATCACACTTATAATTTCCAGTCATATCCTTGATGAGCTTGCAAAGATCGCTACCGATTACGGCATCATTCACAAGGGCAGACTGGTGGAAGAAACTACCGCTGAGGAGCTTTTGGCAAGATGTGAAAGCAAGGTCATCATCAGGACAAGCGGCAGCGAAAAAGCCGCAAATATCCTTGATAGAACAAGTATCAGGAACTTTACCGTACATGACGGCACGATTGAAATTCACGGTCACATTGACGAAACAGGCAGAATAAATTCTGCACTTGTAAGCGCGGGTATAGTTGTTGACGAGATATATGTAAAATCGGAATCGCTTGAAGATCATTATCTGAGGCTGACGGGAGGAAACGAATCATGACAGGTCTTACAAAAATGTATTGTTACAGAATGTTCAGACAGAAAAGCCTTTATATCATCTGGGCAATTACGGTTGTAATGATACTTCTGAATCTCCAGATGATCGAGCAGAGGACGTTTTCGACGCTGTTATGCGAAAGCGGCACGCTTGTAACGATGCTGTCGCCTTTGTTCACCGCAATATTTTTCAGTGCCGATCATTCGAGCGGATTTATCAAAAATTACGCAGGCTCGGTATCTGACAAAACGGTCATCATTGCTGCAAGAGCGGTCATCATTCTGATACAGAATCTGCTGTCATGCTGTGTGGTCGTTATCAGCGGACTGCTTCTGACACGGAGTATCGGTGATACCAAAATCGCTGTGGTCTATACGATGTGTATGCTTTTGGCAGGACTTGGCTGTTCTTTTGCTGTGATGCTGATAACCGATCTGTTTCGTAAGACCGTTCCGGCTCTGATCCTTACGCTCGCAATCGGTACGGGCATTCTCTGTGAGCTGATTTCAACTATCACTGCTTTTGCTACGGACGGAGATATTATCATCAAAAATTATCTTTTGACAGGAATGTTCCAGATTTTCGGCGAAACACAGTCAAGCAGTGATGCTGTAAAGGTCGTTCTGATTTCGGTCATTTACATTGCAGCGGCACTTACCGCAAGCGTGTTCAGCATCAAAAAGCGTGACGTGATCTGAAATTTTAATGTTCGGTTAATACAAATCGATTCTTCATGTAAGACAAGTACCGTATCATGTATTCATACGATAAACTACTACGAAAAAGGAGCAATCACCATGAAAAAAATAATATCGGCATTATCGGCGGTCATTCTTGCGGCAGCTTCATTCGGGACAAGTCTTACGGCTTCGGCTGAAACGGCTGAAAAGCAGACACCCTCGGGTATAACCTACAGCGACATCGGTGGAAGTATAGACAGCTACATAAAAGAACGTGAGGCAGGGCTTGCTTCGTGTGCAGTAAGCGTATTTGATGCGGACGGAGTTGTTTATGACGGATATTACGGCTATGCGGACATTGAGAACGATATTGCCGCAAATTCGGATACAGTCTACGAGTGGGGAAGCACCTCAAAAATGCTTGTATGGACTTCGGTCATGCAGCAGTGGGAACGAGGAAATATCGATCTTGAAGCAGACATCCGCGATTATCTCCCCGACGGTTTTCTCACCAAATTGCAGTACCCCGACGAAAAGATAACCATGATAAACCTGATGAGCCACAATGCGGGCTTTCAGGAGAGCTTTTACGAAAATCAGGAAGCAGCACCTGATGATGTTTACGACACGCTTGAAGATGCTGTAAAAGCCTGCGAATGCTGGCAGGCATCTCATGTGGGAGAATACACGGTATATTCCAACTGGGGTACGGCTCTTGCGGCTTATATCGTAGAACAGACAAGCGGTATCGACTATGTGACCTATGTAAACAAGAATATCTTTGTACCGCTCGGAATGGAGCATTCCTCGATTGACCCTCAGCAGAAAGACAACGAATGGGTAGCTGAAAAGCGCCCTGAACTGAAATGCTATGGACGCTATGAAGACGAAAAATACAACGAGGATTACGGCGAGTGCAGATATGCAGTCCAGCTTTTCCCCGCAGGAGCGTGCATGAGTACGCTCGGAGACCTCTCAAAATTCGGACAGGCATTTGTGACAGAGGACTGTCCGCTGTTTGAGAATGACAGCACCCGTGATGAGATGTTCAAGGCAACTTCATACTTCGGTGATTCCGATGTTACCAAGACCTGCCACGGCTTGTGGACGGAACAGCGCAAGGTTCAGACTTTAGGACACGGCGGCAACACAGGAGGCTGTACGGCTGAACTTGAATTTGATCCGATAAGCGGTCTGGGTATCGCAGTCCTGACCAACGAACCCGGTGAAACTGCATTTTGCAGCGGTATCCCGGTTCTTCTCTACGGTTCACTCAGCGACAGGGAGGGCTACGGCAGCTTTGACGGTACAGCCGAGGATATCAGCGGAGTCTACTACACAAGGCGTGCTATCATCGACGGTGCAGCAAGTGCAAGTCAGTATATGGGACAGATCTTTCCGCTGAGCAAAAATGATGACGGCACCTATTCCGTGAAGATACTTGGCTTTACCTTTGCAGACGGTATTGAGTTCGTACCCGT
>CAMHBE010000312.1 GCA_946183095.1 uncultured Clostridia bacterium
TGACGGCTTTAGGGCGGTGCGAATGGGCGGCAAGAGGTTTTTAGAGGTGCCCATTTGTTCAGGATGTTTTTTTACATTCTCCATTCGCCGCTTTTGTCGTCGGGGTCGAAAATATCGAGCAGGACGTTTTCATCGCGAAAGTCTGCGGATGATGTGTCTGACGGCACTTCGACCTGTCCGGCATTCACAAGCTCGCGCGGGTCTATCATGCCTTCATCTTCCGGATAGGAGTTTTTCATACGGAAATACATCTTGTAAATCACAATTGAGGCTATGAACAGCACAAGCCCCAGCAGGCTGATAAATATCGCAGTCGGGTACCCTGCCGTCGTGAACCTGAACTCTATGGTATGCTGCCCGACATCCACCGGTACAGCTATCAGAGCGTCAAGCGCAGTATAGTAATTCAGGGTTTGCGGACCTTCATCGGTACTGCGGACAAATTCAGCTTTCTTGCCGTCAACGAACACTTCCCAGCCCTTTTCGAGCGGTATTGAAGTAAACAGTGTACAGTTCTCCGCCGCGTTCACGGTAACTTTCATCTCGGTAGGCGTCGGACGTTCGGCGACCGTTCCGGCATTCACAGCGAGAAGTTCTTTAAGGTCGCGCCCTATCGCCTCGTTGTCAACATACACGAACTGCGCTTCCTTGAAATACAGATCATCTTTTGTGAGAGTAAGACCTATGGTGACCTTTTCGCCCTTCTTAAAGTCTCCTATCTTCATGATGCTGTTGTTGTCGCCCTCAAAATACGTTCCGAGGAACTTCTCACGGTTGAGCCATACATTGACAGTGCGCTCGTACTTCGACGGGAGATACATATACAGTGATGATGTTTCGGGCATATTAAAGGTATATACAAGCTCCGCGTTCTTGTTCTTCTCTATCACCTTGAAGCTGTGATGACCGTCCGTGGTCTTGCCCTGTGTAACGTTGGTCTTTTCGAGGTCAACAGGCGTTTCGTCGCTGTTTATGATGCGGGTGAAATAATCCGTTACATACGCCTTACCCAGCATATTCGCAAGCAGTACGTTCTGATTGCGGAAAGGCTGACTGTCGTCGAGTTCGGTATCGAGGTAGTCGTTGTCAACGAGATACGCCATAGGCAGCGCAAGCTCGTTTCGCTTAACGGTGATATCATCCGCGGACTTTATCTTTGATGTGCTGTTATCCGGGCAGGACAGCTCATATTTCACACCGAACAGGCTCTTTGTTATCTCGGTCGCTCCGGAGTAGCGCGTATAGTGGCTCCTTGCGGAAAAACCGAGCTTTTCGAGAAGCGCGATGGGCTTCGCGTTCAGTGTGCTTGAACTGTGCGACAGACCGTACATATTCAGTGCCATGGGGTCGTTCACAGTCCTGAAATATGTTTTTTCTATGCGGTAAAATCCGTCATCTTCCGCCTTTATTCCCTGCACGACTTCCCTTGTCGGCTGTATGACGTTGTTGTAAGAGGGTCTGGTGGAATACACTATATCCTGATGCTGTCTGTAAAGCTGATCTATCGTATTGTAGAGCCCCTCCGCACCGATAACGATACAAAGCAGAACAGCAGCGCTGCGGCGTTTGCCGAGCTTGTCCTTGACCTGCACCAGAGCCGCCGCAACGAGCATCAGCACCAGCATTGCGGGCAGCACCACGGTGATCCCGTCCATGGTGTCGCGGCTGATATCTTCGAGGTAGTTGTCGGTGGATTCGATACGCAGCAGAGCTACGAACCATACCAGTGCGGATATCGTTATGGTCTTTTTAGGTATCTCGCCTATCTCGTCAAACGCTCTTGCCGCGAAAGTCACCAGCAGGAACGAGATCATGAAGCTGTAGCGCTGCGGCAGCCAGTTCGGGAGCTGTCCGCCGTGCCATACCATATCCACCTGCTTGATGTACATACATACGATCATGAAGGCGAGAATGCCCGCAGCGCCGATGCGGTCGCGCCCGCGTATCTTCTTCATGAAGAAGAAGCACGGCACGAGTATCAGCACTATCGTTCCGCAGTACAGGAACGGCAGTCCGCTCATGCGGCAGGTGTCGTAAGTCCCGGGGAACATCTTGTCGAGCAGCTCTATAAGGTCGAAGTTCGCCGACAGTTCCGTCTGCTCGGTAACGTTGTCGGAGAAGTCGAATTTGCCGTAGGAAAGTGAGTGATATACCGGCAGAAGCATGAATGCCGACATCATGACGGAGACTGCCGCCACGCCGACGAACATAAATCCGCGCTTTATGAACAGCTTATGGAAACCTTTCTTGTGTGTAACGCAGGAATAATATATGAAGTACACCGCCGCGAAAATGCCGATCATATAGCCGATATAGAAGCAGGTGACAAAGGCATATACCAGCGACAGCGTGACCATTACGAACTTGCCCTCGTCTATGAGCTTCTCGATACCGTACACCACTATCGGGAGTATCATCACGCCGTCAAGCCACATGGGGTTCATGGTCTGTTCAAGAGTGTATGCGCACAGAGCGTAGCAGGACGAGAATATCACCGTTGTGAGTTTTCCCATACCCCTGCCGCGGCTGAGATAAACAGCCGTGCAAAGCCCTATGGCTCCCACCTTCGTGACCATCATGGTCAGCAGACCTTCGGTGATGCACTCACGCGGCCATATCCATACCAGCAGGTTGAAGGGGCTTGCAAGATAGTAGCCGACAATGCCCATGAACTCACCCGAAAGGTTGCGGCTCCATGAGTAGAAGATGCTCTCTTTGCCGGCGAATACGTCGTACATATAATCATAATAGTACACATACTGACCGTTGAGGTCGAGGGAGAGCACCGATCTTTCCCCGAACGGGAACACTCCGAAGATGAAGTATGATATGAGCAGCGTACCGAACGGTACAAGGAACGATATCCAGAGCTGCTTGTCGGTCTTGAAGAAGCGCTTTATGCCGTTTCTCGCATAGCCGAAATATTCAGAAACGTAGAACGAAAAAGCGTTCTTTTCAGCCGTTCTCTCCATTGCCTGTCGATCTGTCCTTTCCGTTGCCTTTCTTTTTGTCGAGAGTATCCACAGAGATTATATACCTCGGACGGAACTTTATCTCCTCATATATCTTAGCCATGTAG
>CAMHBE010000313.1 GCA_946183095.1 uncultured Clostridia bacterium
GGATTTTTTTCAATCGTCGGAATAGATAAAAAAGCAGCATTGCCTACTATAAATATATGTTTAATATGTAGAAATGAGCTAATTCCTATTGACTTAGTATGAAAAGAATAGTATAATTATGAAAAGCTGAAAAGAAAGCCGGTGTAAAAATGGGATTCAATACTTCGCTGCTGCATGGCGCGGCGGCGGATGACAAATACGGCTCGACGCAGGCTCCGATATATCAGGTGAGCGCATTCTCGCATGACAGCGCCGAAACACTGGGCAAAGTGTTCCTACGGTGGATGCCTTCGAGAAACGTATCGCCGCACTTGAAGGCGGTATCGGCGCAGTTGCGTGTTCGTCGGGAATGTCGGCGGTAACTATGGCGCTGCTGAATATCCTGCGTGCGGGCGATGAAGTGATAGCCGGAGCAGGTCTGTTCGGGGGAACTATCGACCTGTTCGGAGATCTCGCGCAGTTCGGCATAACCGCAAGGTTTACGGACAGCATCACTGCGGAGAGCATAACGCCGCTGATAAACGAACGCACAAAGGCGGTATTCACCGAGCTTATCGGAAATCCGAAGCTCGATGTGACGGATATACGGAGCGTCGCGGAAGTGTGTCACAGCAGGGGGATACCGCTCTTCATAGACAGCACCACCGCAACACCTTACCTGATACGCCCGACAGAATACGGAGCGGACATCGTTATACACTCCGCCTCGAAATACATAAACGGCGGCGGGAACTCTATCGCGGGCATTATCGTTGACAGCGGGAAATTCCCGTGGAACGCCGGCAAATTCCCGCAGTTCGACGAGTACAGGATATTCGGTAAATACGCCTATATCGCGAAGCTGCGCAACGGTTTCTGGAGAAATGCCGGAGCCTGTTTATCACCGTTCAACGCCTATATGTGTTCGGTGGGACTGGAAACGCTTGGGCTTCGCATGGAACGCATCTGTGATAACGCGAAGAAGCTGGCGGAGCATTTGCAGACCCTCGGCGGGATAACGGTGAACTACCCCGCTCTCGAAAGCAGTCCGTATCACGCGCTTGTGCAGTTGCAGCTCGGCGGCAGAGGGGGCGGCATACTGACGATACGCGCGGGCAGCAGGGAAAAGGCGTTCCTGCTGATAAACAGCCTTAAATGCGCACTTATCGCAACGAATATCGGCGATGTGCGCACTCTGGTGATACACCCGGCAAGCACCATATACCTGCACTCGACGGAAGAACAGCGTGAGAATGCGGGCGTGTATGATGACACTATAAGAGTGAGCGTCGGTATCGAGGATATCGGCGACCTGATAAACGATTTTGAAAACGCAGTGAAAAGGAGCAGAGAAAATGGCTGAATTCAACATCACGGACAGCGTGGATATCACAGATGTGACCTGCCCGATAACATTCGTGAAAGCGAAAGTCGCGCTTGAGGAGCTCGACGACGGTGACATCCTCGAAATACGTCTGAATGACGGCGAGCCGGTGCAGAACGTTCCGCGCAGTCTGAAAGAAGAGGGGCACAAGGTGCTTGAGCTTACGCGCAGCGACGACGGTACATACCGCCTGATCGTGCAGAAAGTGGGCGATTGAATGGCGGAACGTATAAGCGGCGCGGATTTCGGAGATAAAGTGCTGAACGCGGAAACTCCCGTACTGGTGGAGTTTTACTCCGACAGCTGCGTACCGTGCAAGATGCTGTCCCCGGTTCTCTCGCAGCTCGAAACGGAGCTTTCGGGAAAACTCAGCATCTACAAGGTGAATGTGGGCTACGAGCAGGAGCTTGTTGACCGTTACGAAGTGCAGGCTTCACCGACCATGATCTTTTTCAGGAACGGGGCGGAAGTTTCGCGGCTTCGCGGAATGACCAAAAAACCGGATATAATAGCTGAATTTGAAAAGTTGCAGTAAAAGGAGACAATACGATGAAACTTACAGTTGCAGGAAAAAACAAGGAATACGCCGACGGCATCACTGTCGCACAGCTCGTGGAGCTTGAAAATGTCGAGACTCCGCAGTATGTCACGGTAACGGTGAACGATGAATTTGTCGAGAGCGGCGATTTCGCGGGGACCACACTCAAAGACGGCGATTCCGTCGAATTTCTTTACTTCATGGGCGGAGGTGCAGTGTAATGCCATTCACGAATGAACAGCTTGAGCGCTACTCCCGCCACATCATTTTAAAGGAAGTCGGCGCAAAGGGTCAGAAGAAGCTCTCGCAGGCTAAGGTGCTGATAATCGGCGCAGGCGGTCTGGGAGCTCCCGCGGCTCTGTATCTTGCGGCGGCGGGTGTGGGAACTATCGGCATAGTTGACGCGGACGAGGTAGATCTCTCCAACCTCCAGCGGCAGGTGATACACACCACCGCGGATATCGGAAAGCCCAAAGTGCAGTCCGCGAAAGAGACAATGGAAGCGATAAATCCCGATGTTACGGTCAATACCTACCACACATTCGTTACGAGCGAGAACGTTCTCGACCTTATCGCGGACTACGATTTCATACTCGACGGCACCGACAATTTCCCGGCAAAGTTTTTGATCAACGATGCGTGCGTCATGGCGAAAAAGCCTTTCTCGCACGCGGGAATAATCCGCTTCAAGGGTCAGCTCATGACCTATGTTCCGGGTCAGGGACCGTGCTACAGATGCGTATTCAAGGAGCCGCCGCCGAAAGATGCCGTACCGACCTGCAAGCAGGCGGGCGTTATAGGTGCAATGGGCGGAGTTATCGGTTCTTTGCAGGCAATGGAAGCTGTAAAGTACATCGTGGGTGCGGGTGATCTGCTGACCGGGTATCTGCTCACATTCGATGCGCTGAAAATGGAGTGGCACAAGATAAAGCTGCCCTCCGATACGCATAACTGTGCAGTCTGCGGAGATCATCCCACTATCACGGAACTGATAGATTACGAGCAGGCAGAATGTGACGCAAAATAAAACATGGATGTACCCAGCGATCAGCGGGGTCAGTGCGTCAATAAAGTAGGTGCAGCGGCGCGTTCGCGCTGTCCTTGCAGACGGCACAAGGGCTACGGTCTGTCGGTCAGCCCCTCTGTCACCTGCGGTGACACCTCCCCGCTAATCGGG
>CAMHBE010000314.1 GCA_946183095.1 uncultured Clostridia bacterium
GCGCCGCTGCACCTACTTTATTGATAAGCTGTTCCCACTGTCTGCGGCAGTGGGGATTGTGTCTTTTGCCTTACTTTATAACTCTTACTCTGATAACTCCGTCAACAGCTTCGAGCTTAGCCTTTGCGGCATCAGCGCCACCCTTGACATCAAGTATGGTATAAGCCATATCCTTCTTGGCGGCGCTTGCCTTGTTTGCAACTGTAACACCGGCTGCACCCGCAAGAGTGTCTGCGATACCGTCGGCAGCCTTGCTGATAACGGTAATAAGTGCATCGCCTGTCTTAGCGAGCGAAAGGTTCGGGAGGTTAACACTGTTGAGTATCTCGCCCTTTTCGAGGTAATTTCTTACTTCGTTGCAAGCCATTACAGCGCAGTTATCCTCGCTCTCGGGAGTGGAAGCGCCGAGGTGCGGGATAGCGACAACATTCTCAACGCAGAGAAGATCGTCTGTAGCAAAGTCGGTCGCGTAGGCAGATATCTTTCCGCTCGCAAGAGCCGCGATTATCGCCTTGCTGTCAACAAGATCAGCGCGCGCGAAGTTAAGTATGCGAACGCCGTCCTTCATCTTCGCTATAGTGCCTTCGTTTATCATGCCCTTTGTTTCGGGAGTTGCGGGAGCGTGGATAGAGATATAGTCGCTTATCTTGTAGATCTCATCGTTATTCGCTGCGATCTTTACTTCGGGGGAGAGACGCTTCTTTGCAGCTTCGGAAAGGAACGGATCGGCACCGTAAACTTCCATGCCCAGTGCAACAGCAGCATTTGCAACAAGAGCACCGATAGCGCCGAGACCGATAACACCCAGCTTCTTGCCGGAGATCTCGGGACCTACGAACTGGCTCTTGCCTTTCTCAACGAGCTTGCCGACTTCATCGCCCTTGCCCTTGAGCGTCTTTATCCATTCGGTTGCGGGAACCACTTTTCTGCTGGAAAGGAGAAGACCCGCGATAACGAGTTCCTTAACGGCATTAGCGTTCGCACCGGGTGTGTTGAATACTGCGATACCCTTTTCGGAGCACTTGTCGGTCGGGATGTTGTTCACACCGGCTCCCGCTCTTGCGATTGCAAGAAGATTGCTGCCGAGTTCCATTTCGTGCATCGACGCGGAACGGACAACAACGGCATCGGGATTTGCTTCGCTGTCGCTTATAGCGTAGTCAGCCTTCGGGAGAAGGTCTGTCCCGCAGGCAGCTATCTTATTTAATGTGAGTATATTGTACATTTCGATTGCCTCTTTCTATAATATATTTTGCACATTACCCCGGTGCTGGCGGGATAATGTGCATAGTTTCAGTCAATTACGCATTTTCGGCTTCAAACTTCTTCATGAACTCTACGAGCTTTTCAACGCCCTCGATAGGCATAGCGTTATAGATAGAAGCTCTCATACCGCCGACAGTTCTGTGACCCTTCAGGTTCTCGAATCCGGCAGCCTTTGCTTCCTTGACGAACTTTGCGTCAAGTTCCTCATTGCCTGTAATGAACGGAACGTTCATGATCGAACGGTCTTCTTTTCTTACAGTGCCCTTGAAGAGCTTGCTCTGGTCGAGGAAGTCGTAGAGTATCTTGGCTTTCTTCTCGTTGTGAGCCTTCATAGCTTCGAGACCGCCCATTTTCTTTATCCACTTGAATACCTTGCCGCAGATATAGATACCGTAGCAGGGAGGTGTGTTGTAGAGCGAATCTGCGTCAGCCTGTGTCTTCCATTTGAGCAGTGTGGGAGTTCCGGGCAGAACATCGTCTGTGATGAGGTCTTCTCTGATTATAGCGATAACAACGCCCGCGGGACCTACGTTCTTCTGAACACCGCCGTAGATAACGCCGTACTTTGTTACGTCAACAGGCTCGGAGAGGAAGCAGGAGGAAACATCGGAAACGAGGATATGACCCTTTGTGTTGGGGAGCTGCCAGAACTTTGTACCGTAGATGGTGTTGTTCTCACAGATGTAGACATAGTCCGCGTCCTCGGGGATAGGAAGATCGGAGCAGTCGGGGATATAGGAGAAGGTCTTGTCTGCGGAAGATGCAACGGCAACAGCGCCGTCGCCTGCGTAGATCTGAGCTTCCTGCCATGCCTTCTTAGCCCACTGACCTGTGATGATGTAAGCAGCCTTCTTGTTCTTCATGAGGTTCATGGGAACTTCCGCGAAGAACTGGGATGCGCCGCCCTGCAGGAACAGTACCTTGTAGTTGTCAGGAATGTTCATGAGCTCTCTGATATCCTTTTCGGCTTCCTTGATGATATCGTCGTAAGCCTTGGAACGGTGGGACATCTCCATTACGGACATACCTGTTCCTCTGTAGTCGAGCATCTCATCTGCGGCTTCTTTGAGGACTTCCTCGGGCAGAACCGCGGGACCTGCACTGAAATTGTAAACTCTCATTGTTGTTTCCTCCTGTAAAGGTTAAAATTATTACCTTAATATTATAGTTGAAATTGTCGTATATGTCAATAGATATTGCTAAAATTTGTATATTTTTTTGAGATTTTTTGCAAGAATCGCAGACTTATCCTGCATTTTTCTGCTCTGCTGCGGGAATCACACGTCTTATGCGCTCACGCATTATGGTGTGCTGATCCTCGGTGCGTCCGCATCTCGGACATCTGTCGCCGATGATACCCGTATAACCGCAGACGGAATCACGGTCAACGGGGTGGTTTACAGACCCGTAGCCTATGCCGGATTCTTTCATGCAGCGGATGATCTGCTCAAACGCGTCGAGGTTCTGGAGCGGGTCACCGTCAAGTTCCACATAGCTTATGTGACCGGCATTCGTAAGTGCGTGGTACGGTGCTTCGAGCTTTATCTTGTTGAACGCGGAGATGTGGTAATACACGGGAATATGGAACGAATTCGTGTAATATTCGCGGTCGGTGACTCCCTCGATCTTTCCGTAGCGCTCCCTGTCCATTTTTACAAATCTGCCGGACAGACCTTCCGCGGGAGTTGCAAGAAGTGAGAAGTTGAAGCCGGTCTTTTGGGATTCTTCATCCATTCTCTGGCGCATACGTCCTATGATCCGCAGTCCGAGATCCTGTGCTCTTGCACTTTCGCCGTGGTGCTGACCT
>CAMHBE010000315.1 GCA_946183095.1 uncultured Clostridia bacterium
CTCGCTCGCCATGATGACGATATCGGAGATCTGATCCTTGATCTCGTTGATAGCTTTTTTCTTTTCAAGCTCGATGCTCTCTTCCGCCTTCTTTTTAAGATCCGCGGCTTCCTGCTGAGCTTCCGCTATTATCTGATTTTCACGCTCGCCTGCGCGCTTTACCGCGTTGGAGACTATCTGTGCAGCCTCTTCCTTGGACTCCTTCAGCTTTTCGGCGTACTCCGCCTTTACCTTTTCCGCCTCAGCCTGAGCGTCCTCTGCGGCTTTCATCTCGCTCCCTATCTTTTCCTTTCTCTCTTCCAGTATCTTCATTACCGGCTTATGTAAAAGGAACCTGTACAGAAGCAGGATTATCAGAGTGTTTATAAGCGTGAAAATGATAGTACTCGGATTGATGTTTACAAGCTGGAGGGTAGCTCCGGCTTCCATCAGTTTCATACCCATTTTCAGAACTCCTTCCGTTGGCTACAGGGTCTGTCAGTGTGCTATTCCGTTTATGCCTAAGAACGGGTTCGCAAACATAAGGAGCAGAGCTACAACGAGGGAGTAGATACCTGTTGTCTCGGCAAGGGCGTCGCCTATGATCATCTGTCTTGTTACCGCTCCGGAAGCTTCCGGCTGTCTGCCTATCGCCTCGACTGCCTTGCCGCCGCAGTAACCTTCACCGATACCGGGGCCGAGACCTGCGATCATTGCGAGACCTGCACCGATCGCCGATGCACCTGCTACAAAACCTAAATTGTCCATAAGAATACCTTTCCTTTCAACCCGCGCCGGCGGGTAATATTTTCTTTATTCAAGGGGAAATTCCCCGAGATAACGTTGTTTTTACTCCTCCGACATATCCGCCATTGCGACGTAGGACATCGTGAGGGTGCAGAATATATACGACTGTATGACTGCCGAGAAGAGGTCGAAATACAGCGACAGCACTGCGGGCACCGCGATAGCGAAGCTGCCCAGCGCGAAGTAGATCAGACCGCCTATTACCATACCGGACAGGTTGTTTCCGAAAAGACGCATAGCCTGTGAGATGGGGTTCGCGAAGTCGCCGATGATATTGAAGGGGAGCATGAAGGGCAGCGGTTCGATGAAGCTGTGCAGATAGCCTTTCATGCCGCCTGTTCTGATCTTTGTCCAGAGCACGAGCACGAATGTGATGATAGCCCATGTGCCGGTAACGGAAACGTCCGCAGTGGGGTTGCGCAGACCGAAAAGTCCCATAAGGCAGGACAGTATGCAGAAGCAGAACAGTGCGCCTATGTAGGGAGCATAATTCTTCTTGTAGTAAACGCCCATGGATGTCTCGACATTGCCGTTGAAGAACTCAACTATCCATTCTGCGGCTGCCTGACGCTTTGTTTCGGGCTTTACTTTAAGATTTCTTCCGAGAATGAAGAACACTACCGCGAGCACCGCCATAACGATCCACTGTGTCACCACGGATTCCGCTATGCAGGCGTTCTCCTCACCGAAGATGCCGTTCAGGAAGGGCAGGGGTATCGCCCTGAGCGGTCCCTCGATAGTAAAATCAGCCATAAGTTTAGTTATCATTTTTTTGTTCCTCCTTAACAGAAATGAACTTTATATAGAAAAATGAATAATACACTTTTGGGTAGATCAGCGGTACGACTGCCGCTATGGGGTCTATGACCTTTACAGTCAGCAGTCCCGCGAGCACGGCGAACATCCCGATGTACCGCAGCCCGTAGGAAATGCGGGAGATGCTCCTTGCGCTGCTGAAGTCCCTGCATTTCACGACTTTGTCGGCGGTGAAGCCGATGAGCACGAAGTTTGCGAGCATCAGCACGTTCCCGACGGCAAGCCCGGTATAGAGCCTCCAGTCGAAGCCGAATGCAAATCCGAGACCGATGCACACAGCAACGGCAGCACCGTTGAAAAGCAGCAGGTACGGTGTCATTTGTTTCAGTTCATCGGCAGCGTGCCGGTTAAGTCTGTATCTGTTGTATCTCATAGTTTTTTCGGTTTTGAATACTGGTCGTAGTAATCGTGGTCGCGGCTGTCGTGCTTTATTTCCGAAGCGCCGGTGCCGGATTCGCTGCTGTCATACATAGCGATAAGCTTTTTGAGGTAGTTCATAGCGCTGACCGCCATCGAAACGATGCCGAGCACGACAAAAATGATATTCACCCAGCCGGGTAGCCCGAGCCAGTCAACGAGCCAAGTGCCGCCTATAACAAACACGAGCAGCGGTATCAGCACTATCAGCCCGATCTGGCTTGCCACCGCGTACACTGAGACGGGATTGTCTTTTTTATTCTTTGCCATTAAAACACATCATTCCGTTAAATTAGAGCCCGGAGTACAGTCTGCGGGGTCAGAATATGAGCGAGGTGAGTCTCCAGCCGTCCTCGGTCTTGGTCATACGCGCGGTAACTTCCACAAGGGCATCGTCTGCCTTTTCGTGTATCTTTACGGTAAGGTCGCATTCCGTATCGCTTATCGGTGCGATCTCGAATTTGGGATTTTCCCACGACCGTGTATATTCCATGGGCGTGAAGCCGTCAATGATACCGAGGTCGCCGTTGTCGCGGGTCTTGTAGATCGCGCCGTAGCCCAGCGGGTCTGTCTTGACGGTCTTTGCGAATTCCGCGGTATATGTGCGGTCAACTATCTCTTCGAGCTGTGCGAGAGAGCTGTACTTGTCGCTGTCAACGCTGTAATATCCGTCCTCGGGAGCGTTCCCGTAAGGCTCGTCCTTATGGTTCATGCCCTTTGTGTAGTAGAGCCTGAGCACGGTGTAGTTATCTTTTATGAGGTCTATAGCCGCGTCCTGCATCTCGGTCGCGATCTCTTCATCTACCTGATATCCCGCATCTTTTTCTGTGGTATCCGGAGCCGTGACTGATGCGGATGTCGCGCTCGTCTGTTCGGCAGGTTTGTCGGACTGTTTGCCCGACATGAGCGTATATACCACAAAGAAAACGACCACTGCGAGCACTGCCGCTGCCGAAAGGATTATCGCATACAGCACTGCGCTTTCCGAATATTTACCTTTTATTTTCATTCTGCATATCTCCAGTTGTATTTATCTTTAACTCTTTTAC
>CAMHBE010000316.1 GCA_946183095.1 uncultured Clostridia bacterium
ATAAAGAAGAATTTCAGCGCCTCCACCATTTCCGCGGAAATGAAAGCGGAAATAAACATCCACCAGTCCCTCTCCACACTGAAAGAAGTTTTCGGTTCGGATGAAGACAGACCGCTGACGGAATTTTCCAAGGAAGCTACCAAACAGATAGCAAATGTCACAAACGAACTTATAACAAGCCTGTACGCGGATGACAACATTCTCCTTAAAATGCACCAGCTCCAGTCTTATGACGACTACACATACAAGCACTGTCTCCGGGTCGCGATGATGTCGGTAACTATCGGCAAAAGTCTCGACCTTCCGCAGAACAGGATGCGCGACCTGTGTGAAGCCGCACTGCTGCACGACATAGGAAAGCGTACCATTGATGTGGATATAATCAGAAAGCCCGGTCGGCTTACCGACGAGGAATTCGACGCGATAAAGAAGCATCCGCAGAACGGCTATCTGCTGCTGAGAAAGAACGGCAGTTACTCGGAAGAGATACTCAACGCCGTGCTGATGCACCACGAGAAGTTCGACGGCACGGGATATCCCCTGAAACTCAAAGGAGAGCAGATAACTTACCTTGCCCGTATAATAACGGTAGCCGACGTATATGACGCGCTTACGTCAAACCGCCCCTACCGCCAGCCGTGGAGCGTCGCGGAAGCAGAAGAATTCATGATGGGCGGTGCGAACACCCACTTTGACTATGATATAATCATGGCGTTTCTGGCGGCATTCGCCCCTTACCCGGTGGGAGATATGGTACTGCTCAGCGACGGCAGCAAAGCCAAAATAGTGAGCAATAACACCAATGTCCTGCGCCCCGTGATATCCGTGCTGACCGGCGAAAATGCCGGAAAGACTATAGACCTGTACAACGACTTCAAATTCCTCACACTTTCGATAAAATGCCTTGACAAAGACGGCAACGCAGGAGAATAAAAAAGTAAACAGATATCTGACATACATAAGGGCTCCTCTATAAACCTATTGTCGTTCAGGCGTGCCGGCAATAAATCGTGTCAGCTCAAACGCCGCATACATATCGTATGTCAAGGAAAATTTGTGCAATATGACGGCTTTAGGGCGGTGCGAATGGGCGGCAAGAGGTTTTTAGAGGTGCCTATAAACCATGCAGAAGAAAGGAAACTAACATTATGGCAAAAGTAGTAAAATTCGGAGGAAGCTCGCTCGCCGACGCAAATCAGTTCCGCAAGGTCGCGGAGATAATCAGGAGCGACAAGGAACGCAGATTTGTAGTCCCCAGCGCACCCGGAAAACGCTTCAAGGATGATACCAAAGTAACGGATATGCTCTATAAATGCTATGACGACGTGTGTGCGGGAGCAAACGCGGTAGCGGCATTTCTGCCCATTGCCGACAGATACAACGGCATCATAAGCGACCTCGGACTGACTATATCCCTCGACCGCGAGTTTGAAACGATAACCGACAACTTCACAAAGCGTGCCGGCAGGGATTACGCAGCGAGCCGCGGAGAGTTTCTCAACGGTATAATCCTTGCAAACTACCTCGGCTATAACTTCGTCGATGCCGCAAAAGGTATATTCTTCAAGGCAAACGGCGAATTTGACGCGGAGCTCACCGACGCTACCCTCGCCTCTATACTCGAAGGCTATGACTGTGCCGTAATCCCCGGATTTTACGGTGCAAACCCCGACGGCACGATACGCACATTCTCCCGCGGCGGCAGCGACTTCACGGGTTCTGTGGTCGCAAAGGCGATAGGCGCCGAGCTTTACGAGAACTGGACAGACGTTCCGGGATTTGCCGTAGCCGACCCGCGCATAGTTGACGACCCTCAGTTCATCGAGGTGATAACCTACAGAGAACTGCGCGAGCTTTCGTACATGGGCGCTACCGTTCTTCATCAGGACGCTATCTTCCCCGTAAGAAACGCACGCATCCCGATAAATATCAAGAATACCAACGACCCCGCAGCAAAGGGCACAATGATAGTTCCCGAAGCTCCCGAGGGCAAGAACGAGCATATCATCACCGGTATCGCCGGCAAGAAGAACTTCTCCGCGCTCTGCATCGAAAAGGACGAGATGAACAGCGAGATAGGCTTCCTGCGCCGCATACTCACGCTCATGGACTGCGAAAAAATAAACTTCGAGCATATCCCGACCGGTATCGACACCATGAACATCATCGTTGACCGCGACGATCTGAAAGCTCACCCGAATTTCGTTGAGCGCGTGAAGGAAGTTGCAAACCCCAACCACATCGAAGTAGATGACAACTTAGCGCTTATCGCTGTCGTCGGCCGCGGCATGAAGGCTACAAAGGGTACCGCTACCCGCATCTTCGCGGCGCTGTCCCACGCAAACATCAACATCAAGATGATAGACCAGGGTTCTTCCGAGCTGAATATCATAATCGGTATCAACGAGGACGACTTCGACGAGGCTATACGCGTTATTTACAATATGTTCATGCTTCAGGAATAACAGGTAAAGATAAATGAAACTTGAAAACATAAAAGTCTATGACCTTGAAGAAAGCATCAAGGCTTGCAAATACTCATACGCTGTTGATACAAGTGAAGTAAACAGCGAGATCACAAAAACCATAATAAGCCTCGCGCAGTCGGGCAAAGGCGAGGGTCACGACCAGTTCATGACCGGCATTCGCGTGGCATTCGACCTCACGTTCACCGTGAAAGCATGGACGGAAGCGGAAAGATACCGCTTTCTCGAATTCGTGTCCAGCCAGTCCACCATGCACCGCATAGCGAAATTCGACTTGTCGAAACAATACTGCAAGTACGTCGATCCTCGCATGATAGAGATAATGAACGAGCTGAAAGACCGCTACAACGAAACGCAGGACCCGGAGGACTATCTGAAACTGCTGTACAGCAACCCCTGCGGATTTGAGCTTACGGCGCGGCTCACCACGAATTATCGTGCGCTAAAGACCATTTACTCGCAGCGGAAGAACCACAGGCTCCCCGAATGGCGGGAATTCTGCAAGGAGATAGAAAAGCTCCCCTACGCAATGGAACTTATCGTCGGGAAAAACAAAAACAGTGATGAAGGAGAA
>CAMHBE010000317.1 GCA_946183095.1 uncultured Clostridia bacterium
TAGCATCATAAGCGGGCTGATACTTACCGCGGTGGGCTGTATCTTCGCGGACGATCTGCTTGCGCTGATGCAGACACCGCCGGAGGTGCTGGAACTGTCCGCGCTGTACCTGCGCATTTACTTCGCCGGAATGGTCGCGATGCTGATATACAACCTCGGCAGCTCGCTTCTGCGGGCAAAGGGCGACACTAAGCGCCCTCTGTATTACCTCACCGCATCGGGAGTGATAAACGTCATACTCAACCTGATATTCGTTATTCCGCTGCAAATGGATGTCGCGGGCGTTGCGCTTGCAACAGTCATTTCCCAGTGCATTTCGGCGGCACTTATAATATGGTGCCTGATGCAGGAAAAAGGGGCATTCCGGTTCGAGTTCCGCAAGCTCAGGCTTGACGGCGCAACTGTCGCGAAAATGCTGAAAATTGGCGTACCGGCGGGATTTCAGGGCGTGGTGTTCTCACTTTCCAACGTTGTAATACAATCTTCGGTCAACAGCTTCGGCAAGATAGTCATGGCGGGAAGCGCAGCTGCCGCAAGCATAGAAGGCTTTATCTGGGTGTCGATGAACGCGTTCTCGCAGGGTGCGCTCACCTTTACCAGCGCCAACATCGGAGCAGGGAAATACAGCCGTGTCAACAGGATAGCGTTCATATCCTGTTCGTGCGCGGCAGTCGCGGGGCTTGTGCTCGGCAACCTCGCCTACTTCTTCGGCAGACCTCTGCTCAGCATCTACGATACCCGTCCCGATGTAATAGACGCAGGCATGATACGCATGAGCCTTGTGTGTACGCTTTACTGCACCTGCGGACTTATGGACTGCATCGTAGGCTCGATACGCGGGATGCAGTATGCTGTCACACCCACGATAGTTTCGCTGGTGGGAGCCTGCGGTCTGCGGATCCTCTGGATATATACGGGATTTACGCTTGAGCAGTTCCACACGGTGTTCTGGCTGTTCATGTCCTACCCCGCATCGTGGATAATAACGTTTGCGGCACATCTCGTGTGCTACGCGTTCATGCGAAGGCGACTGCCGAAGGAAGATACGGCGCTGGAGAGCGCATAGGCAGACTTCCGAACGTCTGAGAGATCTTATAAATCAAAAATGCTCAAAAAGTGCCCGGCGGATTAGTGAAAAAGTAACAAAATATTTAGATAAAGCGCTGAAAAACATAAAAAGTTACAAAATTACATTGACTTTTATTGATTTTTTGTGTATAATGAGTCTGTATAGTAGTATAAGGGTCATTATGCCCTTTTGCCGATGAAAGGAGGTGTAAAGAATGGTAACGAAAACTATGCCTATCGAGGCTCCATCGGGTCAGACCGGAACTGTGAACGATCGTTCGGCAGGAAGAAACAATGCTCCCGGCAGCGGATTTTCGGATGTTCTCGGAAATGTCGGCGGCGGTGCAGAACGCGGACGCAGACAGCCGGGGATGGCGGGTTCGAGCATGAGAGGAAACGCGGACGGTGGGACTTCATCGTTTGAATACACGAGAAAAGCCGCGGAAAGCGTGCAGGACGATAAAAACGTGCAGTTCGCATTTTCACAGCCGGGACAGCGTGTGTTCACCGTCGGGAACGGAAACGTGTTCGATGAGAGCGCAGCTGACAAGATACTTGCAGAGGCAGCCGAGATAGTAAAACAGACGGTAGGCGAGACCGGAGAAACGCCCGATATGAGCAAGACCGCAGCAATGCTGACAGACGCGCTCACACAGCTGAAGCCGGAGGATCGGGAGACCGTGGCGAAGGCGGAGGATACAGCGCCGGGAACACAGACGGCGGCGGAACTTCCTAAGGACAATGCCGATGAACTTATAGACGCACTCATAAATGCGGTCAATAAGGTGTCCCGCAGCAGCGCAGAAGCTATCCCCGAGGAAGAAGCCGTTGTGACTGAGAACGCCGATGCGGACACGGAAGATATTTCCGGACAGCAGATACAGGCGCGGACGGAAGCGGTATCGGAAACCTCTGAACGTGTGACGGAAGATGCAGGCAATGCAGCAGACCTTGTCACGGTAAATTCCGATGATGCGGCAGACCTTGTGACGGAAAATGCCGGCGAAACAGCCGACCCGGGAACGTATATCCCTGCGGAAGAAATGATGCAGGAGAATGGCACTGTGACGAACGGTGATGACAGCGAAAGACCGGAACCGGCGCGGAAAAAAGCCGATACCGTAAAACGCGGGGAAGTGCCCGAAAGACCTCAGAAGCCCGGAATGAGAAGGCTTGACGTGAGACAGCCGGTACTGACGGATGCTGAAATGGCGGAAATGCCGGAAAGCGATATCGCGGCAGTGTTCATGGCAGGTCAGGACGCGGCAGGAGCACAGATGTATGTCGGCAGCTCTGCGGACGCGGAAAACACCGATGTTCGTGATCTCAGCGTGCAGATAGATCTTCCGAAAGGCTACAGCGTTGTGAGAGAGATGTTTGCGGCACCCGAAAGAGGGCTCCCGATAAGCACGTCCGATCTGACGGAAACGGACATACTGCCGGAAGAGGATATGCCGACAGACGCGGTGAATGAAACGTTCAGGATGCTCACACAGCTCATAAAGGACGCAAAGAAGGAGCTCGGACTCACGGAAGTGCGTATCGAGTACACCGAGGGTGAACAGCCCGAAGAGATGCTCCCGATAATGCCGGACGATCACGTCAGACTGTCAAGGCAGCTGAACGGCAGCGACAGGACGAATGAGCTCGATCATATCCTCGGTGCCGGAAGGACAGATGCTCCGGAGGACGGCGCGCCGAAAACGCAGACCTACGATGCTGTAAGGATGTCCGAACAGCTCATGGGCAGCAGAACAGACGCGGCACTTCGTCAGACAGCGGAAGTTGAGTTCAGGGACGAGGCTCAGACGATCGCAAGACCGCCGGAGGTACAGCTCACGGAACAGATACTCAGCCGGCTCGATGAGATGCAGACACAGCAGAGAGATCATACGGAATTCACTATGGTGCTCAACCCCGAATCCCTCGGAAGGATCACGGTGAAGCTCGTTTTGACGGGAGAAAAGACGGCGGTG
>CAMHBE010000318.1 GCA_946183095.1 uncultured Clostridia bacterium
GGGAGTTCTGCCGGTTATAACACCGTCAGTATTACCCTCAAGGATATCCTGCTTTTCAATGATAAAGGAAGGCACAAGATATGCATAGCTTCCGTTTGATTCATAGTTATTAGCCTTGAAATAAAGCGGATAGCTTCTGCCCTGTTCAATGCTCATTCCGTCAAATGCAGCCGCAGCATCGTCAAGTGTAAGAACTTCAACACAGGCTGTCGTCTTTTGTACAAGCGCCTGGGTGCCCTTGTTCCTGAGGGCTGTGACGGACATTTCCTGGAGAGAATCATTCTTGGATTTCTCATTTGTCGTCCTGATACAGACAAACTTTGTGCCTGTATCCTCGTTGATGGTAATAACGCCGACGCCAAGCTCGGTCACCTTCTGATCCTTGATCGTTGATGCCTGCATGGGATCATTCAGGATCTCCTGGATAACGTCATAGGCATTATCGGATGTAGTCTTGACAACTGCTTCTATATACTTGCATCCTTCAAGAGGATCATCATCGTATGAACGGAAAAGCAGGTCAACCTTACTGGTCAGAATAGGCAGTTCTGCTGCTCTGACCATTGCTTCCTCCTCGATGAGGGTATCAAGCTTCAAAGCGGGCCAATTCGTTCCGAGCTGTGCCCTTTGCTGATTGATCTCATTGACCAGATCTGCAGCAAACGAATTATCGCGCACAACATCCTTGATATGGATCTCTACGACGCGATCATCCGTAACAGCGCTGACTGTTATCACCGAGATGCCGAGCATCGAGATGATCATTGCCAACGAAAGAAATGTGCTGAGGATTCTTCTGCGTAATGTTCCTTTCATGGTAATTCCTTCCTTCTATAAAGTATATGTTTATTTTAAGGCAATACCGCACAAAGATAGTGCCGCAGATGCGCCGCCTGTTTTTTTGTCAGAATGTGCAAAACGAGCCAATAGCCTGACGGTTATCAAGCGAGTTTTGCGAGGAATGATACTTCCTTCGGGCGCAGCAGATGTGGTGCTGAGCCGCAAGGCAGTATTTGTGCGGTGTTGTCTTTATTTATTGAGGAAGGGGAAAACACTGCGATCAATGTATAATGTTGAAAGTGGAATCAGCGCAGGCACGCCGTCAATTATACATTCAATAAAAAAGTGGCAGCCGGGAAATTGACCGGCTGCCGATGAAAGTGATCGAATCAGGCCTTGGCATTAACGAGTGCCATTGTATCGCGTGCGATAACGATCTCTTCGTTTGTCGGGATGACAAATACATCTACCTTACTGTTTTCGGTGGAGATCCTGCCCTCTGCGCCGCGGATCATCTTTGCATTGACCTCATCGTCGATCTCAACGCCGAGAAGAGCATTGAGCTTATGGCATACTGTCTCACGGTGGGTAGACTGATTCTCCCCGATGCCTGCGGTGAATACGATAGCGTCAACTCTGCCGAGAACTGCGGAATAGGAGCCTATGTATTTGAGGATATGGTATTCAAGCATATCAATAGCGAGCTTAGCTCTTTCGTTGCCAGCCTCAGCAGCAGCACAAACGTCTCTGTCGTCGCTGGAGATACCGGAAATTCCGAGGAAGCCCGATTTCTTATTAAGGAGTGTATCCATTTCAGACGGAGTAAAGCCTTCTTTTTCTGCGATGAAGGTTACGACAGACGGATCGAGGCAGCCTGTACGTGTACCCATCATGATACCATCGAGGGGAGTAAGACCCATGCTTGTGTCTATTACCTTACCGCCGTCAATAGCTGTGATAGATGAGCCGTTGCCGAGATGACAGGTGATCATTTTGAGATCCTTTATATCCTTGCCCATAAGCTCAGCGCAGCGAGCGGAGACATATCTGTGAGATGTGCCGTGGAAGCCATAGCGGCGGACGGCATATTTTTCATAATATTCATAGGGGACAGCATACATATAAGCTGTCTGGGGCATTGTGCTGTGGAAAGCTGTATCGAACACAACGACCTCGGGGACGTCCTTGCCGAAAACATCTATGCAGGCTCTGATACCCTGAACATGAGCGGCATTGTGGAGCGGAGCGAGGGGGATAAGGCTTTCGATATCCTCAATGACCTTTTCGTTCACAAGCACAGATTCCTTGAAGATAGAGCCGCCCTGGACTATTCTGTGACCTACTGCTGAGACCTCGCTGAGATCCTTGATAACGCCGACCTTTTCGTCGATAAGAGCGTTTTTGATCTGAACGAATGCTTCGGTGTGATTGTTCATGGTAACATCATATTCGCAGCTTCTGCCGTCGCCGGTAGTATGCTTGAAATGACCGTCGATACCGATACGCTCACAGTTGCCCTTGGCAAGAAGGCTTTCATCTGTCATATCTATAAGCTGATATTTCATTGAAGAGCTTCCTGCATTGATTACAAGAATTTTCATTGGATTTTCCTCCCGTTAATTAAATACATATATATAATACCTTATTTTCGGGATAAATTCAATATGATTTTTACAAAAATACTCGAAAAACAATTCCCCCCCTCTCTTTTCCGCTTTTTTCTTTCCCGGTGCGTACCCTCTCCAAAAACAGTTCACTGGACTGTTTTTGAATTCAACCCCGGCACGAGGGATCTCGTCCGGAGTATTTCGCCGTCTGCGGACGGCGACCGGGGTGCTGAGTCTCGCCTGCCGGCTCGGTCGGCGCTTCTCAGCCTGCGGCTGAGAGGTGTCCACTGGACACCCGCGCCCTCGCCAGGGAGCAAGCTCCCTGGACCCACGCGCTTACGCGCTATTCGCGCCGGTCGCTCCACTTCGCTCCGCTCTGCACTCATACCGAACATTCACTACTCGCGGTCTATACTTTATGACAGGTGCGCCGCCGCAGGCAACCGGAAAGATCGTATACAATAAATAACGATCGCGGGTAATAAAGTTTTCTTACGAGTGCAGAGTGAGCGGAGCGAACGATTACGTGAACTGACACCGGCGGCACGCCGGTCGCGGTCGTTACTTATTTACAGGTTCGGCTTTGACGGTGATGTACTGTAAATATATCCCATGCGTAACTATAATATCAGGTTCGTTGAAGCTTTCCGTTT
>CAMHBE010000319.1 GCA_946183095.1 uncultured Clostridia bacterium
GAATATTATTATGAAACTAGGACATAACAAAGAATGCTTAAAACTATATCGGTTTTCGCTCACTATCCACAACTTAGGAAAAGGGTGCCACTCCCTAAATTGTGGATAAAGTTATTAGCAAAACTATAATGAACTCTATTACTGATAACCAATCTCAACCAGATGACCGCGATAACCACGACGACCCTAACGGATGTGGAGAATACGGCTCCGGTGGTGCTTGTCACAGTTCTGGGCGGGTTCATAAACTCGATAGTTTTCGCGGTCTCGGTATTTTTCTTCGACTGGCGCATAGGGCTTATAGTCCTTGCCGGAATGGGGGCTTTTCTGTGGACGACGTCATTGCAGGAAAAGAAGTCCCGTAAAGCTGCACCGGAGCGTCAGCGCTCTCAGGAAACGCTTGTTGAAAAAGTCCTTGAAGCCATGCAGGGCATAAGCGTGATAAAGAGCTTTCACCTCGATGAAAAGGCAAACAGACGTGTTTCCGACGCTATTGAACAGAGCTGTGAGAAGAATCTTGCGATAGAGAAGACAATAACGCCGCTGCAAGTGTTCCAGCAGATAGTTCTGAACCTTTTCGCGGTGGCGATAATTGCAGTCACTGCGGTGCTGTATCTGAACGGTTCGATGGAGCTTGCAAACGCTGTAATGATGTTTGTGGCAGCATTCATGGTGTTCGAGCAGATGAAGTCCGCAGGCATAATCATTGCAGCTCTGCGTATCGCGGAAGCATCCATTGACAAAGCCAACGAGACCGATAATGTGCCGGTAATGGACGAGGGAGGAAAGGCAATAACTCCCGATAACCGTGACATCGTTTTTGACAATGTGGATTTTTCTTACGGCGACAGAAAGATACTTGACGGTATTTCATTTACTGCAAAAGAAAAAACGACTACCGCAATTGTGTGTCCCTCTGGCTCCGGCAAGACGACTATGTGCAGTCTCATAGCCCGCTTCTGGGACGTGAACGGCGGCAGGATAACCGTGGGCGGCGAGGACGTGAGAAACTACACCCTCGACAGTCTTATGAAGAACATAAGTATGGTGTTCCAGAATGTGTATCTGTTCAGCGACACAGTGGAGAACAACATAAGATTCGGCAGACCGGACGCAACTCACGAGAAAGTTGTGGAAGCGGCAAAGAAAGCCTGCTGCCACGACTTTATAATGCAGCTCCCGGAGGGATATGACACTGTGCTTGAAGAAGGCGGAGCGTCACTCTCCGGCGGCGAGCGTCAGAGATTATCTATCGCCCGCGCAATGCTTAAAGACGCGCCGATCATCATTCTCGATGAAGCGACCGCAAACGTCGATCCCGAGAATGAGGACAGGCTGCAATCGGCGATAGAAGCCCTGATGAAGGATAAGACGATAATAATGATCGCCCACAGGCTGAAAACTGTCCGCAACGCAGATCAAATACTCGTGCTCGACGGCGGGCATATAGTCCAGCGTGGCACTCACGATGAGCTTATCACGCAGGACGGTATCTACTCAAAGTTCGTGAAGAACCGCGAACAGGCAGAAAGCTGGCACATTCCGGGAGCCGCAGTATGACAAGGAAGATACTTGCACGGCTTGCAATGCTGCTGCTCGTGCTGTTCGGGGTGACGCTGCTCACATTCTTCTATACGAGCCTGTCGCCTGTCGATGCGGCTCAGGCGCTCGCCGTGCAGCGTTACACACGCCCGACCGAGGAGCAGATAACCGCTGTCCGCGCGGAACTGGGACTTGACAGACCCCTGCCGGAGCAGTACATAAACTGGCTTGGCAATGCGATACGCGGCGATTTCGGCAACTCTTACAACACCGGCAGACCGATAATCAACGAACTATCCGCGTCGATGAAGCCTACGCTTGCAATGGCGGCACTTGCGCTGCTGTTCACGGCGGTGCTTACCGTACCGCTTGCAGTGCTGTCCGCAGGCAGAAAGGGCGGTCTTGCGGACAAGACGATATATCTTTTCGGCATAGTGTGTATGTCCGTGCCGAATTACTGGATCGGATCCATGCTTCTGCTTGCGTTTGCGGTAAGTCTTCCGTGGTTCAGCATCATGGGTGCTGAAAGTCTCAAAGACCTGATACTTCCGGCGCTTGCGCTTGCAATACCGGTGGCGGCGGGAAACATACGGGTGTTCCGCTCATCTTTCATCGACGGTTACAGCAGTGATTTTGTGATGTACGCGAGAGCGCGGGGAGTGTCCGAGCTGAAAATAGCGGCAATGGTGAGCAGATATGCTCTCCCGCCGCTTGTGACTATGCTCGGACAGAGCTTCGGATTCACGATAGCGGGGAGTGCTATGGTCGAGAGCGTCTTTTCGATACCGGGAACAGGTTCGATGCTTGTGACTGCCCTCAATTCCCGCGATACGATAACGATAAACGCCTGCGTGCTTGTGATCGCGGTAATATTTGTTGCGGTCAACTTTATCGCGGAGCTGATAAATACTGCCCTTGACCCGCGGGCGCGTGCAAAGGAGAAGTCCTATGATTCGTAAAATACTGCACAGACCGCAGGCTGTCATAGGGCTTGCTAATGAATATGCCGTATTCAACAGTGATAAGATAGCTTCATACACATTCAACAGCATACCTAATCACGTTGATGTGGCGGCTATAAAACTGAAGTAAAAAACGTGAAAATGCCTGCAGAAAAGTATTCTGCGGGCATTTTTACAGTGAAGAAGTGACGGTCCGGTATTTCGGAATGATGCTCATAAATTCCTGACAGTTCGCAGAAAAGCTTTATGTATTGTATGGTAGGGAATGCTTCAGCCCCAATTAGTGTCACCTTGGGATCAATTATAAATAAATTTTCAAAACCCCTTGACAAATTTAAATGAACGGTGTATATTTATATATATCAGTGAACAATGTTCATTATAATTCATCGACAGCCTAAAGTTTTAGTGAGGTGACAGCCGATGTCAAGAGACAAATCAGAAAGCCACAAAAGAATCATCAAGGCCGCGAAAAAGGAATTTCTCGAATACGGTTATAACGACGCGTCGCTCCGCAG
>CAMHBE010000320.1 GCA_946183095.1 uncultured Clostridia bacterium
ACGACCGCCCCATTTCGTGTACATCGTAATCACAAAACGGGGCGGTCGTATTATGTCTTCGGCGCTTCTGCGCTTACCGTATCTTCCAGTTGTTCCGTCCGTTCTCTTTAGCGGCATAAACTGCCTCATCGGCGCGGTCGAGGGCATCTTTCACACTGTTGTCGGAGCTGTTGAAGTAGGTGAATCCCATGGACGCGGTGATCTGTTTCCCGCCGAGTTCGGGCAGTTGGATGTTGCGTATAGATTTAAGTATACTGTCACCGAGGGCGGGCTGATCTTCCTTCGGGACGTTATAGAACACAGCAATGAATTCATCGCCGCCCCAGCGTATCACAGCATCGTCATCGCCTGCTTTTTTCTTTACTGCGTCAACGAACGCATTCAGCACCTTATCACCGAGGGCATGACCGTAGTTATCGTTGAACTGCTTGAAGTAGTCCACATCGAGCATCAGCAGCAGGGGAGCGGGTGCGCCCTCCCTGAACCTTGCAAAACTTTCTTCGAGGATATCCTGACCCCGCACTCTGGAATCTGCGCCGCTGACGGTGTCGTGGTACAGCTTGTCGCTGAGTTCTCTGTTTTTCTTCTCGAAGATCCGACCTCTTGTTTTGTTATATATCCTGAACATCATGAACAGCAGCGTCAGCCATATAAGGGCGCTTGTTATGACAATTACCGCCTGCGGCAGTATCATATTCTGCATAGCGTCCCTTTGGTAGTGTTCGAGATCATCTACATTCACGCCCATGCACACTATCCAGTCGAAACGCTTATACAGGCAGGAATAAGTTACTTTTCGTGTGATCTCGTCGGAGTTCAGCTTTTTGAAATCATACACGAGGTACACCGAGCCGTTCTCTTTTACGCCTTTGAGTTCCTCCTCGTATGCCTTTATCCCGGCGGGGTTGAGCGTGTCCGTGGAGAGGTATTCTCCTTCGGTGTCGCTGAGGTTCGGGTGTATCAGCCGCACGGCGTAGTTATCGCCGCCGCTGTAGTCGAGCACCTTCTGCACCCACATATATGTACCGTCCACATGGGTCTCGGAGTAGATCTTATCACGCGCGACGGCTGCCACAGCCTGTTCGGTATCATCTGCGGCCGCGTCCGGATGCTGTTTGACGTAGTTATCGGCGCACAGATCGAGGTAGGCTATCGTGTTATCGACATTCTCCTTGAGCATGGTCTTTTTGACCTCAAAGGCTGCATCGTAGGTAGTCCTTGCGGTAACAAGGGATGCCGCGTATGAAAACATCACGACTGCCACGACCGATAATGCCGCGCCGATGAGCATATACAGCCGCAGTCTGTGATATTCTTTGATATCAGAGTCCATTTTTCAGGTTCTCCGTTTCATGGAAAATAAATGATCTGACATATATTGTCATCGGTTATCTGTATTTTCAGAGAACAGAAGTTTATTTTTTATCGGGCAGGCGGTAATATGTTGCCGCAAGGTCACGCATATAAGTGGCATTTTTCTCCGTGAAATGCTTCTTTTCGGCACGCCATTTCCAGTTGCCGCCGAGGGTGGAGGGGATATTCATGCGTGCTCTGTCGTCCAGTCCGAGGATATCCTGCATCGGTACGACGGCGAGCTGAGTTTCGCTCTTGTAAAGTTCCCGTATCATAGTCCTGTTTATCTTTTCAAATGGCAGCGGGCGCAGGTATTTCCGGCACATAGCGCGGGTCGCCTTATCTGCGGACTTGTACCACCCCACGACGGTAGAGTTGTCGTGAGTGCCCGTATAGCATACGCTGTTGCGGGGGTAGCGGTGGGGGAGGTGGTCGTTATCGTCGGACTGCGGGTTGAAGCCGAATTGCAGCACGCGCATACCGGGAAATCCCGACGCTTTGAGCAGTTCCTTTACGCTGTCGAAGATATCGCCGAGGTCTTCCGCGATAATGGGCGCATCGCCGAGCTTGTCCTTAACGGTCTGCCAGAGGTCCATACCGGGACCCTGTTCCCACTTGCCGTTTACGGCGGTCTTTTCGCCTGCGGGTATCGCCCAGTATGTGTCGAATGCGCGGAAGTGGTCTATGCGCACTATATCGTAAAGTGTAGCGGCTTTCTTTATGCGTCTGAGCCACCACGCGTAACCTTCTTTTTTCATTGCATCCCAGTCGTAGAGCGGGTTGCCCCAGAGCTGACCGGTCTCGGAGAAGTAGTCGGGCGGTACACCCGCAACGCGTTTCGGGTGCAGTCTCTCGTCCATTTCAAAAAGTCCGGGACTTGCCCAGATATCGGAACTGTCGGGTGAGACGTAGATGGGGATATCGCCGATTATCCTGATGCCGTTCTTGTTTGCGTAGCTTTTCAGGCGTTCCCACTGTGTATAGAAGGTGAACTGCACGAACTTGTGGAAGCCTATCTTATCTTTCAGCCGTTCGCGTGCATCTTCGAGAGCTTTCGTATCACGCAGACGCAGTTCGTCTTTCCACTCCGTCCATGAAACAAGCCCGTTTTCTTCTTTTATCGCCATGAACAGGGCATAGTCATCCAGCCAGTCCGCCTCTGTTTTGATAAAGGTGAGATACCCCATATTCTCTTCGAATCCGGAGTAAGCCTGCCGCAGAAGCTCGTTCTTTGTGCGGGAAACTTTCTCGTAATCGACATAGGAGGGATCCGCGCCGAAGTCCGCATCCTCGCACTGCTTCTGTGTTATAAGCCCCGAACGCACAAGGTCGTCGAGGTCTATCAGCAGGGGATTTCCCGCAAATGTAGAAAATGACTGGTACGGGGAATCGCCGTAACCCGTGGGTCCCACCGGCAGCACCTGCCAGTATTCCTGACCCGCCGATATCAGCCAGTCAACAAATCGTTCCGCCTGCTCGCCGAATGTCCCTATCCCGTAGGGTGACGGAAGGCTCGTTATGTGCATAAGCACTCCACAACTTCTCATGTGTGTATCTCCTTTGTAAACTCGCAGCCGGTGAGAGACCGCTGCCGCTTGAGACCGTGACTCGCCTTGAGGGCGAGCCACATGAGGGCAGGGCTTTGCCCTCCCCTCAAACTCCCGACC
>CAMHBE010000321.1 GCA_946183095.1 uncultured Clostridia bacterium
GCTTGCTCCCTGGCGGATTCCAAAGGCGGAGCCTTTGGTGGGGGCGCGGGTGTCCAGTGGACACCTCTCAGCCGAAGGCTGAGAAGCGCCGACCGAGCCGGCAGGCGAGACCCGGCAGCCCAGGAAAGAGGAGTCATGGCTACGATCGGTAGGAACGGGCGGCTGCCGAAAGTACGGCAGATGCTACGGGGATGGCTACCTTGTAGCCGGAGTTTCCGCGCTCGACCAGTACTGCAAAGACAAGGGGACAGTCTTCGTCTGTGGTGAAGCCTGTTACCCATGCATGGGCTGTGCCGTCGTCGGATATCTCCGCAGTGCCTGTCTTTGCACAAACGTCAAGCTCGTCGCTTAAATATGATTTGCCATAGTAATTGGCAACGGTGTCGTCCATCATCTCTTTCATTTTTTCGGCGGTCTGGGAGGACATCATGCGCTCGGGCGAGGAATTGTCGTCCGGGGTCATGCCGTCCGCAAGCGAACTGTCCATCTTTGAGATAAGCTTCGGGGTGACCGATACCCCTCCGTTCGCTATTGCTGAGGTGCGGATAGCCATGTTCATCGGACATTCAAGCACCGTGTACTGCCCGACACCTGACCACGCAAATTCGTTGTCGTTCGCCTGAGATACATCATATACACTTCTTGCCGTCTCTATACCATCAAATTTCCATCTTTTTCCAAAACCGCATTTTTGTGCCTGATCGGTCATTCTGTCTTTGCCAAGATCAACCGTAAGCTCGGCAAAATATGCATTGCAGGATTCGCGCAAGGCTCCAAACATATCTATGTGTCCGCTGACTTCATAGCAGTTTATTGTCTTTCCGCCTATTTCTGTGCTGCCGGAACAGTCGTATTCACGCTTGTATGCCTCGCTGTCCTTTTCGAGGGCTGCCTCGGCTGTTATCAGCTTGAATGTGGAGCCGGGCGCATAGGTGGCAGATATTGCACGGTTCAGATATGCTCCCTCATATGCTTCGTTAGTTTCAATATCCTCCGGCTTGTTCATCGGATCGTAGGTCGGGGTGCTTGCAAGACAAAGTATTTCTCTGGTCTTGTAATTATATACTACAACTGCGCCGCGGTAGTCACCGAGGGCACGAAGCGCTGCACGCTGTACCTCGCTGTCTATCGTCAGGGTGATGTCTCCTCCCTTTTTCAGCCGGTCGGGTACTCCCAGACCAAATACAAAATCATACCCCGACAGCTTGGAACGGTACATCGTCTGTACTGCCGTGGAGATATTCACGCTGTCATCGCCTACAACGTGCAGGCAGGCGCGGCGAAGCTCTTCATCCTCATTATACAAGCGCTTTCCTTTTTTGCTGTATGCAAGGACAACACCGTTTCTGTCCTTTATCTTGCCGGCATATTCAAGCCCGCTGCTGTCGGAAAGGTGCCCGTTATATGGCATCGAAGCCCATTCTGAGGCATGGGTCACAAGATTCAATGTAAAATATATAAGTCCGGCAAAAAATGCCAGCGTCAGCATAAGTACGGGAATAGAACGCTTTCTTGTGTTTCTCATTCATCGCACCTCCTCATACTTCTACATAATCCGGCTCCGCCTTTTCCTGGCGGGGCTTTTTCTGCTTGGGGATATGACGTGCATAGGTTCTTTCGTCTGCCGCCTTGATAAACGAGATAAGCCCCCAGCACGCCGCCATACTCGTTCCGCCGTAGCTTACAAACGGCAGTGTAACTCCCGTCAGCGGAAGTATATCCGTAACGCCGAAGATATTCAGTGCCGACTGAAAGACCAGCATTCCTCCTGCGGTACAGGCAGCTATGGAATAGAAGGTCGAACGGCTGCGGGTGGTAACTCCCCTTGAATAGATCATCATGCCGCCGATAACTGCCGCGCTGAGCAGGGCAATAATGCAGCCCAGCTCCTCACACATCAGGCAGAAAACAAGGTCGTTTTCCGAAGCGAAAAGATATTGCAGATAGCCGTCCGAAAGACCGACTCCGAACAGACCGCCGCTTGCGGAATAGATAAGCGAGCGCACCTGCTGGTATCCCGTTTCATCGGCATATTCCCAGACGTGACCCCATACGGAGAAACGGTCGGCAATATAGGGCTTAGCGGAAAGCATGACCAATACGCCAAGCACCGCAGCGGTCACAGCAAGAATGACCGTCTTGATATCTCCCGAACGCATGAAGGCTATCATAAGGAAGGTTACGAAGAATATAACGCCCGTTCCGAAATCACTCATCAGCACGAGCAGTCCGACGCTTATCCCTGATACGACGATGAATGAAGCAAGGCTTTTCTTTGTCTGCAACACATCAAGGGTGGACGCGCCAACGAAAATATAGGCTATCTTTGCAAATTCCGAGGGCTGCACCGAAACAGGCCCTATTATTATCCAGTTTTTCGCACCGTGGAGCGACCGACCGAGAACAAGCGTCGATGCCAGCAAAAGCAGTGTCAGTATGGATATTGCTACATTCCATTTCATTACCCTGTCGGGTATCTCGACGAACCAAAGCATGAAAAGATATATCCCGATCCCGAGAACAAGTGCCGCTGTCTGGGTCAGACCGTTGCGCATATCATGGGCAGCAGCAAGCATTATTCCCGTACCCGACAAAAGCAGGGCGAGGGATTCAAGCTCGAAATTCCTGCGCCTGAAAACCGAGCGCGATATTATATAGAATATCCACATCACACCGACAAAAGCTGCGGCGGGAATGATAATATCCAGCTTGCGCATATTTATTACACCCTGCATTGTAAGCAGCGCCATATACATGGTGATGCAGGTAAGTATAAATCCCTGCGGCAGCGTCTTTTTTTCCTTCTGCGGCTGCTTTGCGCCGACGTCAGCCGCCCTTCTCAGGGCAAGCGAGGTCGAGCCGCAGGTTATAATATCTCCTACGCCGACAGGACATCTGCCTTCGGTTTTTTCTCCGTTCACATAAACTCCGGATTTCGATCCTGTATCGGTAACGAACCAGCCGTCGTTTCTTCGCAGCAGGACCGCATGATCTCTGGATACGGTCGG
>CAMHBE010000322.1 GCA_946183095.1 uncultured Clostridia bacterium
CGGAGTGCGTAGGCTCAAACGGTGAGTTTTACGTCAGCCGGTGGCATTACGACAAGTGGACGAAGCACGGCAATTTCATCGAACTCAAGCGAAATAAGGACAACGCCGCAGTTTACGGCACACAGCCCCGCGGGATAACTTTCCCGATAAATGAGGACGAGTATGACGAGTTCCTGAACGGCAAGTGTGATATTGCCGCGACCAACGATACCGAAAAGATATTCAAGCTCAACGGGAAATACGAGTGCATGACGTACAAAGCCGCCGTTTGGGGCATCGTATTCAATACGGCGGGAGCGTTCGCCGACCACGATCTTCGCATAGCTCTCGGAGGGCTCGTCCGCTCGGACAGCGCCGATGATGTGTATACTCCCGCCGACTGCATGATACCCGATGGCGTGAAGATAGGCGGGTCGGATTACCGCGCGCTTGCGGGGAAGCCCGACCGTGTGCGGTACAGCGAGGAAGAACTGACGGAACGCGGAACACGCGCGATGTCACGGCTCGAAGCGGGGGCTTTGTCGGGCATGAAGCTGCTGATACCGGAGGGCACATCGCTGAAACAGACCCTCGGCGGAATAATACAGGAATGGCAGAAGAATTTCGGCGTTTACTGCATGATATCGGAACTGCCCTATGACAGTTACAGCACGGCGCTGGCGGCGGGAGACTACGATGCCGCGCTCGTGCGTTTTACGGGCAGCACCGGCGGTGCGGAGTCCTACGTCGGCGCGTTCGTATCGGGTAACGCACCGGGCAGTGTCGATACCGGCAGCAGGAAGCTCGAAGATATCGTGAAGAGCACTCTTGCGGCGGCTGACGACGCTTCTGCCGCGAAATACTGTCTTGAAGCGGAACAGTTCATTCTCGACAACGGCTGGTTCGCACCGCTTTGTTTCGGGACCGAGCACGTTTATCTTGCAAAGGGCGTAAGCGGTGTCGGGTATGACCCGTACTCGCGGGTAAGGATATTCGGCAGCGTGCTTAAAGAGTGATGCGTGTGCAAAAAGCAAAAAGGAGATATAATGGAAGACAAAAAAGAAAAGACGGAGAACTGCTTTCTTGTTGACTACGAAAACGTCAACAAGGACGGGCTCAACGGCATCGGCGCGCTGGACAGCAATGACTGTGTGCGGATATATTACAGCAAGTCCGCCGAAACGCTGACATTCGGACTGCACAGAAGGATAATGGCATCGAAGGCGGTGTTCGAGTACGTCAAGCTCGACCTGCCCATAAAGAACGCTATCGACTGCCGGATATTGTTCGACCTCGAAGATTTCGGGAAGCTGCACCGTGCGCGTAACTACTATATCGTATCGAAGGATTCGGATTTCGACAGGTCTATTGAGATATTCCGCTCGTCGGGCATAAACGTTTCAAAGATATCGGAGATCTGCAAGTACCGCGAGAAGGATGCCGTGAAGGAGCAGGAAGTTCCCGCGGACACAGGCGAAAAGCCTGCCGATGACAGAAAGCGGGAATTGCAGGTAAGAACTTTCTTCGGTCAGCATTTCAAGGACAGAAAATACAAGGAAAAGAAAGAGCAGATAATCGCCGCGATCCTCGGCTCACAGAACAAGGTGCAGCTCAACAACTCGCTGTCAAAACTCTATGAGGGCGCAGTCGTGAAGGTGATGCTCAAGGAACTGAAACCGCTCATCGCCGACCTTCCCACCCACTGACGGCAGGTTTGCTGCACTATGAGCGGTAAATTGCACAAAAAGGTTGACTAACAGATAAATATGTGCTATAATATAGGATAATTTTATAAAACGCAAAGGAATGATAAAACAATGGATATGCCGTTTGAACCAAACGAAGGCAAAAATCTCACCATTGACACGGATTTCGGAACATACGCACGTTACCCCGTAAAGACCCACGTTATCATGAAAGATGACGTTATGACCGATGTGCTCGACAAGTACGTCTGCCCCTACCTCGAAAAGGGCGATACCGTAATAATCTCCGAAAAGATAATCGCGATAACACAGGGACGCGCTTTCCCGATAGACGAGATAAAGGTGTCGAGACTTGCGAAGTTCCTCAGCCGCTTCGTTGTCAAGACCAACTACGGTATCGGTCTCGGTATGCCCCAGACCATGGAACTGTGCATCCGCGAGGTCGGACGCCCGAAGGTGCTGTGGGCTGCTTTCTGCGCAGCTATCGGCAAGATATTCGGCAAAAAGGGCGTGTTCTACAATATCTGCGGCATGAAGGCGCGCGCTATCGACGGTCCCTGCGACTATACGCTCCCGCCCTATAACCACTACGCGAAAATGGCTCCCGACAAGCCGGATGAGGCTGCGGCTGCACTTGCAAAGCACTGCGGATGTGACGTCATCATCATAGACGCGAACGATATCGCCGCCACCGTCCTCGGCAAGAGCAGAAAAGATATGCCCGACGCTTTCGGCGAACAGGTGTTCCGCGACAACCCGCACGACCAGTGCTCCCAGCAGACGCCTATCTCTATCGTCAGAAAGGTAACGGCGTGAAGCCCGCGAGATATACTTGCCCCGCAGTTTCGGCAGTCCTGCTCACTGCGGGGTTTCTGACAGAAGCATTTACAGGTTTCGCACGCTCCTTGAAAAAAATCCTCCTGCCGCATAGTCGCCCGACATTACCGGGCAGGAAAGTGACCGTGCAAAAAATATTGAAAAAACTCTTGACAAATCCGCAAAAATGTGGTATTATTATTAGGCATTATAGATGCGGGTGTAGTTCAATGGTAGAATGTCAGCCTTCCAAGCTGAACACGTGGGTTCGATTCCCATCACCCGCTCCATTTGATTTTATGCGCCATTAGCTCAGCTGGATAGAGCAACCGCCTTCTAAGCGGTAGGTCGAAGGTTCGAATCCTTCATGGCGTGCCAATCACAATGGTGACATTTGACAAACCTCCGCAAGCTGCTTCTTGCCGGAGGTTTTGTTATATCTTGAAGCCACCCGCGAAAACACTTTCCGCCCGCACTGCCCCGAAAACGCCATATTGCAAAGGT
>CAMHBE010000323.1 GCA_946183095.1 uncultured Clostridia bacterium
TATGACGGCTTTAGGGCGGTACGAATGGGCGGCAAGAGGTTTTTAGAGGTGCCCTTAAGAAAGGAAACGCGGTGTATGAATGTGAAGAAGCTGGCGGCAGCACTGACTGCCGCAGGGATCGCGGCGGTGAGCGTATGCACGCCCGCACACGCTCAGGACGATGCCGGAAACAAGTCATTCGGCATAATTTCGGGATTTGACACAGGTGCGGTGCAGTACAGCGACGAATATTTTGCGGAAAGCTCGTTTAAGTATTCCTACGATCTTGCGGTATTCAGCGCGTACCTGTCTGCGTCGGAATATCTTATCGGCGGGGACGGGAGACTGTCGCACGACATTCTTCGTCAGTCGGGTTTCGATGAGATAACCGACTGGGGTTCGTTTGAAAAAGCTGCCGGAGCGGGAGATGAGAGCGACCTTGCGGAATACACCTTCGCGCATAAGAAAGTTACGCGCGGCAGCGGTTCCTTCGACCTGATAAGTGTGACGCTGAACGGAACGGGAAATTCGACGGCAGGGTGGAGCTCGAATTTCAATGTCGGTACCGAGACCCGTCACAAGGGTTTCAACACCGCCTGCCGTGAGCTGGAAAAAGACCTCAATGACTACGCTTCCGGGCTCGGCATAGACTTTGACAGCGCAGGAGTGCTGATATGCGGGCACAGCCGCGGAGCTGCCGTGACCAACCTGCTTGCGGCGGACATCACGAACGCCGCATACGGTTCCGGAGAGACGGGTCTGCTCGATGTTGAGGTCTTCGGCAGGTTAGCGCCGGAGAATATATATGCTTACGCATTCGCGCCGCCGGCAGTCGAGATAAGCGACGGCATAACCGTTGATATCCGCGACGAAAGCTCGAAATACGCCAATATCTGCAACATCATCGACCCCAACGATTTCGTACCGCAGATGCCGCTTGCAGGCTGGGGATATTCGCGGTACGGCAAGCAGTTCGTGCTGCCGTCGGGATTGACCGCAGGAAGTGTCGGCAATGACATATATGTTGAAGCAATGGACATGGAATATGCCGAAATGGGCTTCGGCTCGTACTCCGGACAGGTCGGGAAGCTTACGGACTCTTACGGTTTATCGACATTCCGTGAACTTGCGGAAGATATAAAAGACCCGAAGGAATACTACGAGAAGAATGTTTCGCTCGTCGGCAATGTCGTTACGCCGTACAGCTTTTTTCACGACGGTATAGTGGGCATTTTCACCTCCGACAGCATGGATGCCTACAAGGAAACGCTGAAAATAATCGCGGGCGGAACGGTCTCCGCCGTGTTTATCCGGTTCGTTACCTATCTTACAAAGGGAATGTGGGACGGTTCTCTGATATGTGCGCACGCCCCGCAGAAGTATATAGCCGGAACAACGCTGATGAAGACCGTCGATGACTATGTTTCCGGCGACTACAGCCGTGTATGTGTTTCGGCGGGCTATGATATTACGGTGAAGGATGAGGACGGTGAAACTGCCGCATACGTTTCCGGAGCCTCCCGTGAGAGCATAACGGTCGGTCTGTACCGCGGAAGTGACGGCATTGATATTTACCTGCCGCTCGGCGAGGAGTTCACGATAGAGGTGAGCGGCAAGACCGGAAAGGTTCCCGATATCACGCTGTACCGCGAGAATACAGCGACAGGCAGGACTGCATACAGCAGAGATGCCGAAATTCCCGAGACGGCAGGGGAAATTGTGACGGTAAGGATAGACGAGAACGGTTCGTTCACTCCCGCGGAAATCGTGACAGCGGCGCAGACGGAAGCTGTTCCCGAAACACAGAGCGTTCCCGATGAAGTGACCCCGGAAACTTCCGGAACAGCCGCGTCTTCGGAAACTACCGCCGGGACGGAACCGCCCGACCTGTCATTCGGCGAACCCGACGAATACGCGGATACGACGGTTCCGACGGAAGATGACTGCAATCCGTCCACGGGTGCCGGTCTCCCGCTTGCCGCGTCTGTCTTATCTCTCGGCGCTGCGGTGATCGCGAAAAAGCTGAGATACAATACCGATACTCCGAGATGAAAAAATAAAAACTGCGGTGACGCTCTGATGCGTGCTTTGTGCACGATACCGGCGTTGCCGCAGTTTTATTATATCCGGTGACAGACCTTCGTGAGATGCTGCACCTGACGATGATATCACACGCTCTGTGCGCTGTATAGCTCGTAGTACGCGCCTTTTTTTGCCATAAGCTCGTCGTGGGAACCGCTCTCCACAATGCCGTGATCGTCTATATACATTATGCGGTCGCAGTTGCGTATGGTGGACAAGCGGTGTGCAATGATGAAACTTGTCCTGCCTTTGAGCAGTTCGGCAAGACCCTTTTGCAGAAGAGCTTCTGTCTTTGCGTCGATAGACGAGGTGGCTTCATCCAGCACGAGTATCTTCGGATCGCTCAGCAGTGTCCGGGCAAAACTGATAAGCTGCTTCTCACCGCCGGAGAGCTTCGAGCCGCGTTCGTTCACCGCCGTGTCGTAGCCGTCCTCCATTTGCCGTATGAAGTCGTCGGCACACACAGTCTTTGCCGCCGCAATGACTTCCTTTCGTGTGGCGTCCAGCCGTCCGTAGCGGATATTTTCCTCAATAGTACCGCTGAAAATGAAGCTGTCCTGGAGCATTATCCCCATTTGAGAACGCAAAGATTTCAGCGTGACATCCGATATATCCGTGCCGTCAACGGTGATGCTGCCCTTGCCGATATCGTAGAAACGTGATATCAGCGAGACAATGGTGGATTTGCCCGCGCCGGTGGGACCTACCAGCGCGATGCTCTCGCCGGGTCTGCACTTGAACGAAACGTGCTCGATAACGTTGATGCCGTCCTCATAACCGAACGTCACATCCTTGAACTCCACCTCGCCTTTTATCTCGCCGAGTTCATGTGCGCCCGGCTTGTCGGTTATCGTCACAGGCTCGTCGAGTGTCTCGAAGATACGTTCGAGGTAGGCTATATTGTTGATGAAGTTGTTCATTATGTTGGAGATGTTCATGATA
>CAMHBE010000324.1 GCA_946183095.1 uncultured Clostridia bacterium
CGGCTTCGCGGACAACGATACCGTTCGTGTCATATACTGACGGGAAAATGAAAAGGTCGCTGGCTGTGTAGTAGATACGAAGCTCACTGCGGTCATTCACCGCGCCTGCGAAAATACACTTATCAATTACACCGAGCCTTTGCGCTTCCTGCTTTATCTCCTCTGCGTCCCCGCCGTCTCCGACTATCATCATTCTGAAATCCTTGCCGCTTTCCAGCAGGTATTTCAGCGCTCCGAGGATAACGTGAAATCCTTTATACCAGAAAAGTCTGCCTACAAAAAGGAATACCGGTATGCCGGGTTCTATGCCGTAGGTGCTTTTAAGTTCGGCGACATCATCATCCGACGCTCTGCCTTTCGGGAAATCCACTCCGTTGTGCATTATCACATACTCGCCTTCATAGCCGATACTGCGCAGGTTCTCCCCTGCCCCGCGGCTCACCGTCCATACTTCATCGCAGACGGAAATATTCTGCACAACGAACTTTGTTATCTGCGGTTCGAGCACGGGACTGTCCAGCACACGTTTTATATCCTCGTCAAATTTAGTATGATAAGTCATTATAAGAGGTGCGCCGCACTTTTCTTTAAGGCTGCGCGCAAACACGGTCGATGCGAACGGGCAATGGCTGTGTATCACATCAAAATGACAGTTCTTCATGGCTTCGAGCTTTGACGCGCTGAACGGATAACCCGCGCGGTATCCGATCTGCTTTTCCGTGGAAAGGCTCGAATATCTTACCACCGGGAACGAATAATCATCCACCGCTCCCGGATATGAAGGTGTCACGACAGTTGCAGAACCGAGTTCATCCTGTATTATACGGGCATAATTCATCACAGCGGTCGCAACGCCGTCTATAAGAGGCGCGAATGAATCATTCAGCAGACAGACATTGAATTTATCACTCATTTTCATCTCTCCGAAACATATAGTGTATCATTTGGTACAATTATACTATATCTTGATGAAAAAATCAAGAGCATATCGCAAATTTATCCGAAAAGGCTGTACATATCATCAGGCAGTGTCGAAACGATGCTGACAGCTTTTCCCGATAACGGCGAGATGAACTTCATACTGCCGCAGTGCAGAGCCTGACGGTGAATGAGGCTCATATCCCCGCCGTACATCCCGTCACCGAGCAGGGGGAAACCGAGATATGCGAAATGCACCCGTATCTGATGTGTCCTGCCCGTATGCAGCTTCACCTCTGCCATGCAGCAGCGTTCATTCGTGCGGACGATGCGGTATTCGGTGCGTGCGTACAGACCTTCCCCGCTGATGATGCGGCGGTATTTTCCTTCCTTCTCCTTCGCTATCGGCGCGATTATCTCGCCAACTGCGCCGTACCGGTCGAGCAGTCCTCTGTCAGTCACCGCGTAATACAGCTTCTCCGGGCGATAGCGTTCATCCGACATAAGCCTTGACGCTGAAAGGTGATTTTTGGCGATCGCAACAAGTCCCGATGTATCCATATCGAGCCTGCTCACCGCCCTGAACGTAAGCTCCGGGTAAAGTGCACAGTACAGATTTGCGAGGGTGTCGGTATAGTGCCATTTGGTGGGATGCACGGGCATCTTCGCAGGTTTGTCGAAAACTACCACATCATCGTCCTCGTACACTATACGGGCTTGCAGCTTGTCGTTCGGTACAGCGTTTGACTCGCCCGTAAACCTCAGAGTTACGGTATCGCCGGAATGGACGGTCGCCGCGGCAGTTACGGGAACGCCGTTCAGCAGGATGCCGTGCCCGTGTTTCAGTTCGGAGATAACACCGTGGCTCAGTCCCCTGCCTTTGAGAAGATCGGACATTCTCCTGCCGTCATGCTGCTCGTCAATAATGATATCTACTGTTCTCATATCTCGTCCTGAGGCTTTTCGCGCCTGCACTCGAACCAGAAAGTGGTCCCGGCGCCTTCTTCGCTGTCAACGCCGTACCTGAAACCGTGGCACTCGAACACGCTCTTTACGATAGACAGACCGAGACCTGTTCCTTTCACGGTGCGTTTATAGTTCTCGGAGCGGTTCACCTTGTAATAGCGCTCCCAGATGTACGGGAGATTTTCGGCGGAAATGCCGACACCTTTATCCGCTACTTCAAAGCGCACCATCCCCCCGCCGATATCGAACAGTCTGACGGTCACGGTATCTACACCGGAGTAGTTTATCGCGTTGATTATCAGATTATAGACCGCCTGCCCGAGCTGCTTTGAGTCGGCATCCACCCAGATATCCTCGCTGCATTCGAGAACTATCTTCGTTTCGTCGAGCATGGCGAACCTCGACACTATCTCCCGCAGATGTGAACTGAAATTTATGATCTTTCGTTCCATCTCAACAGCCCCGCTTTGCAGCTTGGAAAGGTTCAGGATATCGTTTACCAGCAGCGTAAGGCGGTCGGCTTCGTCAATGATGACACCGAGGTGTTTCTCGCGCTTTTCGGGATTGTTGCCGGAAAGGTCTCGTATCATCTCCGCATAAGCCTTTATCATGGTCAGCGGTGTGCGCAGGTCATGAGAGATATTGGCAAGGAGGTCTTTTCTTAGTTTTTCGGTCTTGTTTATCTCCGCGGATGCCTTGTTAAGATTGTCGGTAAGTATGATTATCTCGCTGTAATCGTGAGGAGACGCGACAACATTGAATTCACCGGTTATCAGCTTGTCGGTGGAACGGGAGATACGGATGAGCGGTTCAGCTATGCGCGTGGAAATAATTACAGACAGCACAAGACTCACCAGTATGATGACCAGTGACGACATAAGGAAGGCTCAAGAAAAGCATAGATAAAGATATATCCGACAGGTTCTTCGGAAGTACCCACATAGGTAGCGAGAAGGAATGACTGCTTGGTTTCGTCATGGACGGGAAAAAAGACGGTACCGGTCTTTGATCTTGCAAGCTCATCCACCATTTCGTCGCTGACACGGCGGTCGATAGATACCGACGAACCGGTGGTATCACGGGAATATGTGAAAGGCAGCCCGCCTGTTACCGTCGAAG
>CAMHBE010000325.1 GCA_946183095.1 uncultured Clostridia bacterium
CGAGAAGCTCCCCGACGGAAGGACTCTCGGCGAAACGCTCCTCACCCCGACAAAACTCTATGTAAAGCCTGTACTCGACCTTATCAGCAAGGTCGATGTAAGGGCGATAAGCCACATCACCGGCGGCGGTTTCTACGAGAATATCCCGCGTTCTATCCCGGAAGGCTTCACGGCGGTCATCGACAAGAACAGCTATGAAGTACCCTACATCTTCGGACTGCTTCGTGAGCGCGGCGGCATCAGCGAACACGATATGTACAATACATTCAATATGGGTATCGGTATGTCGATAGTCGTTCCGCAGCCCGACGCAAAGAACGCTGTTGACATTCTCAAAGCAAACGGCACCGACGCATATATCATCGGCAGGATCGGCAGATCCGACAAAGCTATTGTCATCGAATAACACCACCCCATATTTTTCGTGATGATCCCATAAAACCTTTGCTGGACGCGCCCCGGCAGAATGATCTGACTGCCCCGATAAGAGCGCGCCGCATACACCTCATTGTATGTCTGAACGACATCTTTGCGGCGTACAGGGGTCAAGCGCCACGCTTGCGCGGGGGTGTTGAGGGGGCAAAGCCCCCCTTCTCGCTAATCTCTCTCCGGAGGTCTTACAACATGAAAAACATAGCTGTACTGGTATCGGGCGGAGGCACCAACCTGCAAGCCCTGATAGATGCACAGAAGTGCGGGGAACTCGGCAGCGGGCAGATAACCTGCGTCATTTCCTCAAAAGCCGATGCCTACGCGCTCAAACGCGCGAAAGACAACTTTATACGCACAAAAGTCCTTGTACGCAAGGAATATCCGGACATTGCATCTTACAGCGCCGCTATGCTGGACGCTCTGCGGGAAGCCGACGCGGACCTCGTCGTTTACGCGGGATTTATGACCATTCTCGATTCGCAGGTGTGCAATGCCTACCCCTATAAGATGATAAACGTCCACCCCGCTCTGATACCCTCTTTCTGCGGAAAGGGCTACTACGGGCTGAAAGTCCACGAGGAAGCGCTCAGAAAAGGCGTTAAAATCACCGGTGCCACCGTTCACTTTGTCACCGAAGAATGCGACGGAGGACCTATAATCCTGCAAAAAGCTGTTGCCGTGCGTAACGGCGACACACCGGAGACATTGCAGAAACGCGTTATGGAAGAAGCCGAGTGGAAGATACTGCCAGAAGCGGTGCGCCTCTTCTGCGAAGATAAGATACACGTCGAAAACGGCATCGCTGTCGTCGATGAATAACGGCATCAAACAGCCTAAAGCGCTTCTGATCGTGCATTTTGCACTTATCTGTGCTGCATGGCTCATCGCCGCGGGAAGCCTTGTGCTTTTCCTGTCGAAGTGGGACAGCCTTCCTGAACGGGTCGGCATACATTTTGCCGCCGACGGGAATTTTGACGTTTACGCCGAAAAAGGCTACGGCTTCTACCCGCATATCGTCAGTACAGTGCTTATCGCCGGCTGTGCATTTGCCGGGGCGTTCGCGGCAGGGAAAAAAACCGGTCTGAACATCACCGAAAAGGGCGAACGCCTTTTCAGGATCGAGCTTTGCGTCACTGTCGATGTTATCGCCGTTCTTATCGGCGTATGGGCATTGATGTGGACGATGAGCGTTTCGACGCAGACCCCGCTTGACCCCGCAGCAATGGGCACGCTTATCTCGGTCATGCTCATTGCGGGAGCTGTCGGGATAGCCGCGGAGATCATCACCGTCATAGTTTGCAGGACTGACAGAAAGCGCTCCGGCAAAGACGCGAAAAAAGCCGCGCTGCAACACAGAATGCACAGACTGGCATCATGGATGCTGGCGGGCGCGGAACTGCTCGTTACCGTTCTGATATGGGAACGGCTGCCCGACAGCGATCCCACCGGTTTTTACCACATGAACGGGCTGGCTTATTTCGCGGACTTCGGCGTGTATCTGCCCAAATGGCTGCTGCTCGCTCCATTTATTCTCACCGCCGTGATACTCACGGTGCTGGAGATCATCGGACACAAGGCTGAAAGTGCGGACAAAACGGCGCTCGTCGTCTTTACCGACCGTCTGAAACTGATAAACGCGGTGTTTTTCTTCATCGCCGACATTAGAATACTCAGCGAGATCACTGTGGGGCTCCCGGTGATATTGCTCTATGCAGGTACTACGGCTGCAAGCGCGGCAGTGTTTGCGGTAAAACATAAAATTTCAGGAGGAAACCTATGAACACTATCGAAAAAGAACTGAACAGTCTCGAATACCACGGACGCGGCATTCTTCTCGGCAAGTCGCCCGACGGTAAGAACGCCGTTATCGCCTATTTCATCATGGGCAGGAGCGAGAACAGCCGCAACCGCGTATTCGTAGAGGACGGCGCAGGCATCCGCACACAGGCTTTCGACCCCTCTAAAATGACCGACCCGCACCTTATCATCTACGCTCCCGTGAAAGTCCTCGGCACAAAGACTATCGTCACGAACGGCGACCAGACCGACACAATCTACGAGCAGATGGACAAGCAGCAGACATTCGAGCAGTCGCTGCGCTTCCGCGAATTCGAGGACGACAAGCCGAATTACACCCCCCGCATCTCCGGTATCGTCCATGCCGACGCTGGCAACATGAACTATGCGCTCCACATCATCAAGAGCCTTGACGGCGACCCGTCCTGCACTATCCGCAACACATTTGCGTACAGCTGCCCCAAGTCGGGTGAGGGACGCTTCATCCACACATACAAGGGCGCGGGCGACCCGCTGCCGAGCTTTGAGGGCGAACCCAAGCGTCTGGAGATACCCGCCCTTGACATCGACGCGTTCACAAAGCTCGTGTGGGACAACCTCAACGCCGACAACAAGGTATCTCTCTTTACACGCTATATCGACATCGAGACCGGCAAATACGAGTCCCGTATCGTAAACAAGAATAAGTGATCTGTCTTAACGCTTTCGGTTCCTTTGGCGTCCAAAGGAACCGGGTCAGGAGTTTGAGGATAGGGCA
>CAMHBE010000326.1 GCA_946183095.1 uncultured Clostridia bacterium
TTGTTGCCGCGGGTAATGGTGAAGCCGCCCACACGGTCTATCCTGAACCACGAGAAGAAGCTTGTGGCATGGAATGTCACACCGTTCTCATTCGGCTCCTCCGGGTATGTATTTATGGAGATAGTGCGGTTGTCCCCGCTCGGAGTATAATCCGGGAACTGATCCTGATTTATGGTCAGTCCGCAGGTGGTTCCGAATACCATGCAGCCGCCGTTTTCACTAACATCTATCAGGATATCGGTGTTGTTTACGCCGACAGTTCCCGCTTTTACGGAGTTGGACAGGGTATGAACGCTGTGCGCGCCGTTGGGCAGGGTAGTGAACGCGCCGGAGGTTATCTCGCCGGAAACATAGAACTGCATACCGAAATTGGCAGCCATATTGCTGACAGCGCTGTTCCATTCCTGAACGGGAGTGGTACGTCCGCTGTAGATGCTGCGCAGGTTCATGACGGCAGTGTAGCCGTTCTGCGAGTCGGAAAGTATCTGCATACCGAGCGTCGAGCACTGCTGAACGCTCTCGGCAGGAGATGCTACTGCCGAAACCTCGGTGGAAATATCCTCATCAGCCGCAGAAGCGTGTATCGTGAACGGGAAGAGTATATCCACAAGGTCGGGTGCGGCATAGACAGCGCTTACTATGGAAGTGTTGACTTTCGCATCCTGAATGCCCTTGTCTGCTGCAAGCTCGCCGGACATGGATATCATCTTGCCTGACACTTCTTCGACGGCTTTCCACGCGTCAAGGCACTGGTCGAACAGACTGTTGACGCTTTCCGTATCTGCCGAGGCAAGGTCGGTCTCAAGCAGCTGTTCTGTCAGCAGCCGCGCGAAGGCGTAGCTTTGCGAGCCGAGCTTTGTCATGTCGCAGAGGTTCGTGAAGCTCGCTTCAAGCTTCTCGCCGAGAGGACTTTTTTTGCTGCCGAACGGATTGAAGATAAGCACGACAACGAGCGATATCGCGAGGAATACCGCGATTATCGTGATTATCAGCGGGTATCTGCTTTTCTTCTGCTTGACTGCCACTCCCGCGGGCTGCATTGCCGGCTGCGCGTACATTGGCTGCTGCACGGGCTGCTGATACTGCTGAACCTGAGGAGGCGGTGCAGGCTGCTGATACTGCGGCTGTACAGGCTGTTGATACTGCTGTACAGGGGGCGGAGGTGTAGGCTGAGCAGGCTGCTGTGCAGCTGCATTGACCTTTGCGCCGCACTTGTCGCAGAATGCCGCGCCGGGATTGAGCGGAGCTCCGCAGCTGCCGCCGGCGTTCCGCACGCCGAGCAGAACGCCGAGCCGTCCGGTATCGGACTTCCGCATTTTGAACATATCTTACTCATAGGCTGTTCTCCTTTTCATAGGATCGGTTTGCTTATATATAAGTGCCTGAAATACTCTGCACTTATTGACTTTCATGCGCTCATTTTCTGCCCGAAATTACGGGCGTATAGAGAGATTATCTGTATAAGATAATGATGCTTCAGCACAAACGAGCATTGAGGTGCCGAAGTCTTGAACACCACAACTTCCTTGTACGAGATGTATATACGGACATCGCCGCAGTCGAAGACCTCATATTCTCTCTGCGGCTCAAACGTTCCCCGCCCGAACCTCACAAGCGGTTTTATGCTGTGTGTGAGCTTATCGTAGGAACGCCGGATATGCCCGATATACTCGCCGTCGGAGCTGTAACGGTAAACACAGTCACGTTCTGTTCCGACCGTACAGAAGCCGTCGATACAGTCGTCCTCGCTTATGAACACCGTGTGGCAGAATCGGCTTCCGCTTGTGTCGGGGCGGTAATACGATTCTATAAGTCCCGTCATATACAGCGGGAGCCAGTTACGAAGCGCAAAAAGCATTTCCGACGGGTCGCGGTCGATATTGTGTATTATCTTTATCTTAACGCCGTTTTTCAGGCATTCCCGCATGAGCGACTGCCATTTCGGGATAAATCGCGCCTGCTGCATCCATTCCATGCTCTGGTCGGAGTAGAGGAGCAGCTCCGAGCCCGGTTTTTTTGCCGCGTTCCCGAGAAAACGGATCACCGCGCGCTGCAATCCGCTCGTTCCGGTGTAGAACACCGTTTTTTCGGACAGGATATCGGATCTTGCCACAGTATCGAACTCCGGCAGCGATACGGGAGCCGGCGGAGGTGCCGCGATCTGTCTGATGATGCTCGCGGCGGCTTTTGTACCGGCATCGTCGTTCTTTCCTATCAGCCAGTCCCTTATCATAAGCGACGCGCTTTCATCGGAAAGGTCGCTTTCCCGCACACCGAGCAATTCCGCGACGGAACCGAGGTTGCCGGTATTCCGGGCGTGTCTGTACAGGAATTCGCAGATGCTCACCAGATATTTCGACCTGCGCGTCGGTATCTTTCCTCCGCTGCAATATGTATCGAGCAGCGTGGTCGCGGTGCCGATGCCCGCGCATATCTCGGAAACACTCACGCCGACTGTGCTTATGAGATCGTTGAGCCTTTGAGTGAACTTCTCGGTATGGGCATCGAGAACGAGCACATCTTCATAAAGCCAGTCGAGCAGAGCTTTTCTGATATTCTTCCCGCCGATCGTCGGAGAGCAGCCTATCGTTTCGCACAGGACATCTGTCTTCCCGTTCGCCTCGCAGTAGCCGTAGATCCCGTATCCGAGCTTATGCGCGGTCGAGCTTTGCCTCGCGGGTACGCGGCTTCCGTTGGTGAGCTTTCCGATATTCGGAGCCGCCATTCCCGCATACTCCGATATCTTCACGTTTGTTCCGCCGACCGCTTTTATCACAGTTTTAAGCCTGTCTTTAAGCATTATTACCTCCCCTTTTAGCCTTTTTATTCATTATAGCACATTCAGCAAGAAATATCAATACTTTTCCAAAATTTTGGGTATTTTATCAATGGAGTTTTTTACAGCGTAACAGCATTTGAAGAGGCTTTAACGTCACGAAGCTAAATATGCTCATATTAAGCCCGTAAGCCTCACAAATGTGTCGT
>CAMHBE010000327.1 GCA_946183095.1 uncultured Clostridia bacterium
GTCGTCTTCTTTGACAGGCTTCTGGAGAAACTCGAACGCGCCTTCTTTTATGGCATTTATCAGGTTCTTCTGCGTACCCACGGTCGATGCCATGACGACCTTTGCATTGCCGTCAAACTCCCTTATCTCGCGCAGAGCATCGAGACCGCTCTTTTCCGGCATGACTATGTCCATGAAAACCAGCGCGGGCTTTTTTTCCTTGTACATCTCAACAGCCTGTACGCCGTTTTCCGCATGATATATCTCAGTGATGCCGACATGGCTCAGCAGTTCGGAGAGCTTTTTTCTGACGAGCTGGGAATCATCACACAGCAGCACACTTATTTCAGTGATCTTCATATATGCAATTCCTTTCATAACGGTCAAAAATCATTTATAGATCTATTATACAATATTTCCCGCCAAAATACAATAACCAAAACCCATTTTTACCTTTTTTCGGCACAAATACACAGTTTGGTTCAACATCTTTGTGCACTTTATCCAACCTTCCCGCTGACGATACAGCGGGATAGAAGCGACCTGTTTTTGCAAGAAAACAGTTGACCGTTCCCGCAAAATATGCTATAATGAAATTGTATAGGCTAAAAACGCAGCACCCTACTTTACAGGAGGAATAAAACATTGTCCGACGACATCCTCACCTATCTTCTGATGATACGCCACGAATCGGCAGCACTGCTGATACTCGCATACATTATATTCATATATTTTTCGGTAAGACGCCGCAAAAGCTACGGACACACGCTGTTCTCCGGGCTGGTGATATGCTCGTCCGTCAGCGTCATTTTCGATATGCTGACAGTGTACACCGTCAATCACCGCGATACCGTTCCCGATCTGCTCAACCGCGTTCTTCACACAATATTCATCGGCAGCATCGCAGGTGTCATGTTCTTCGTGTACCTCTATGTCAGGATGCTGTGCAACAGCGGGCACAAACCAACGATACTCAGCTTCCTGCCGCTCGGTCTGTCGGTCGTAAGCATCGCCGTACTGCCGATGTATTACGAGGACTCCGCACACGGAAGCTACTCACAGGGCGCGTCCGTAACAGCCGCTTTCGTGTTCGCGTTCATGTACATCCTGCTGAGTATATTCATGCTGATAAAATACCGCCGCACGATCGACCGCAAGTCCATGAGCGGCATATTTATCGCACTTTTAAGCTTCATTGCCGTCACGGTCTTACAGCTCTTCATCAAGCCGATACTCATTACCAGCGTCGGAACCGTCATGATAAACTTAGCGTTATTCTACACCGTCGAGAGCCCCGACGCGATACTTATAGAAAAGCTCGAAGCAGAGCGCAAGCGTGCGGATGAAGCAAACAAAGCAAAGACCACATTCCTCGCCAATATGTCTCACGAGATACGCACACCTATCAACTCCGTGCTCGGAATGAACGAGATGATACTGCGCGAGAGCCGCGAGACTGCAACTATCTCTTACGCCGAAAACATACAGGCTGCGGGCAGCACCCTCCTATCCCTTGTCAACGACATACTTGATTTTGCAAAAGTCGAAGAAGGCAGAATGGAGATAATGCCCGTGCAGTACGATGTCAGCTCCCTCATAAACGACATCGTGAACATGACCCGCACAAAGACCGACGAAAACGGTCTTGAACTTATCCTCGACATTGACAAGGACATACCCTATCTTCTGTTCGGCGACGAAGTGCGCATCAAGCAGTGCGCACTGAACCTGCTCAGCAATGCCGTGAAATTCACCGATGAAGGGTCCGTCACCATGAAGCTCGGCTATGAGAAAATACCCGAAACTACCGACAAGATAACGATATGCTTCACCGTTATCGACACGGGTGTCGGCATACGGGCGGAAGACATGGTGAAGCTGTTTTCCGCATTCTCCGTCGGCGAAAAAGACCCCAACCGCACGGTAGGCGGGACAGGTCTCGGGCTCAGCATAACCCGCCGCCTGCTCGACCTCATGGGCGGAAAGATGTTCGTACACAGCGATTACGGCAGCGGCTCGGAGTTCTCGTTCAAGGTACCGCAGAAGGTCGTTGATACCGAACCCGTCGGAGACTATGTAAAGCGCTACGAATCGGCGGCGGCGCACTACATCAACCGTGCGCTGTTCACCGCGCCGGATGTGAACATACTTGCGGTGGACGATACCGAGATGAACCTTACCGTCATAAGAGGATTGCTGCGGCGCACGAAAGTCCGGCTCGACACGGTGACATCCGGCAAAAAGGCGATAGAAGCCGCTTCCTCAAAGCACTACGACATAATGCTGATAGACCACATGATGCCCGAAAAGGACGGTATCGAGACACTGCGCGAGCTTAAAAAGCTGCCCGACTCATACGACACGGTGTACATAGCGCTTACTGCGAACGCCGTTTCGGGAGCGCGCGAAATGTACATAGATGCGGGATTTGACGATTACCTCGCAAAGCCCGTTGACGGCAAGCACCTTGAAGAGACGCTCCAGCGTCATATTTCAAAGGACAAGCTGCGTGAACCCGACGAGCCCGAGACCGACAAGATCGTTTCAATGCCCGACTGGCTGCAGAAGATCGACGAGATAGATACGGACAGCGGAATCCGGTACTGCGGAGGTCCCGCCGCTTATCTTGAAACTCTCGAAGTGTTCGCGGAGAAAGTCAAGACCAACGCCGACGAAATGGAGCGCTATCATCAGGAAGGCGACATACAGAACATCATCATAAAGATCCACTCACTCAAAAGCTCCTCTCTCGCTATCGGCGCAAAGGAACTGAGCGTATTTGCGGAACATCTTGAATCCGCCGCCAAAGCGAACGACAACAACACGCTCGATGCCGACACCGACGAGCTTATATGGCGCTACAGGCGTCTCGGCGCACTGCTCACCCCCATTCTCGCGCAGAAAAAGGTCACAGACGACAAGGATCTTCCGCCCATGACGATGATGCAGCTTCTCGAAGCCTACGCGTCACTGCGCGAGCGTTCGCAGTCATACGACCTCGACGGA
>CAMHBE010000328.1 GCA_946183095.1 uncultured Clostridia bacterium
GATTGCATTTGATGTGTCATAACCTATTGATGTTCCGTCCGGGTCATGGTAGTAAAACGTAATAAACGGTTCGCCATACATATCGCCTTCGATGGATCCCGAACGAGTAAATGTGTCTCCGTATTTAAATACTGAGCCTACATTGATGCCGCTGTAATTCCAAATGTAATAGCTCCCGGAAACCGTTATGGTATATTGTTTCGCAGACGCGCTGACCGCAAAGCACTGTACAGCAAGCACCATCGACAGCAGAAATGATATAAAACCGCGTTTCCTCTTACGAATCGTCTTTTTATCCATGTTGTTTTTCCTTTCGTGATGTATTCAGAATATATCTCAAATGGCGAAAGCCATCGGAAAACGTGTGTAATTTTGAGCTGCGTTTATTCCTCGCGCGCCGCAGGACTGTTGGTGTCTGAGATATGCGAAGTCCCGAACGTGCCGCCTCCGCTATAAGCTCGGTGGAGAACTCCATACCGTCGGTGTGGGGGACTATCGTCTGTGCGGCTTCTCTTGTGAGCGAGCGCAGACCGCAGTGAAAATCCCGTACATCGGTATGCAGCCCCATTCTACCGCACCATGACAGGAACGGTACCCCGACCCTGTGCAGAAACGGCATAGCGCCTTTTTCGATACCGCCCGCGAATCTGTCGCCTATCATAACGTCACATTCCCCGCGCAGAAGCGGAAAACAGAACTGCTCAAGATGCACAAGATCATAGGTCGTGTCGCAGTCGGCAATAATCAGCACACCGCCGGAGCTGTTTTCTATCCCTGTGCGTATCGCCCTGCCATAGCCGCGCCGATGTTCGGTGACTACCGCCGCGCCGTGCTTTGCCGCTTCGTCAGCGGAGCGGTCGGTGCTGTCGTTGTCAACTATTATGATCTCTGCGTTAAGGTCATGCGCCGAAATGAAGCACCTCGCTTCGTCTATGCTGTCACCGATGGTGTTTTCTTCGTTCAGACAGGGCATTATCAGCGACAGGTCAAGTTTTTTTTCGTTTGCGAGGTTCATGCTTATCCCTCCCGAAAACAGTGATCCCGGATATTGTCAGATACACCGCAAGCGTCGTCCCGGCAAGTGCGCGGTATGTGAAGAAGCAGTGAATATATGAATGGTTCAGCAGGACAGCGTATCTGAACAGCGGCACTGCACCGATGACCGCGTATATCAGTATATCGGAGGGTCTGATGCCCTTACGGCGGTACACAAAGCAGATGTAGGCTGCCGCAAGTATGAGCGCGATACCCGCAAATACCCCGGCTCCGGTATATCCGAAAGGGAACAGACAGCCGAGATTGCGCGCGAATGACGAAAATATGCCGATCTGATTGGAGGCTATCCCGCCTGCGGTGCGTTCGGAAATATGCCCGATAACATAAGGCATGATATCCTCGCCGAGAACAGCCGCGGCAAGCAGCCATTTCAGCAGCCACATACCCGCATATCCCGCGCCCCACGCACAGCACAGCCTCAGCACGGTAAGCGCCTCCCGCTTCGCGCCGGCAGCGGCTCCCGTCCGCATTGTGTAAACCGTGAGCAGTAGCGGTATCGTAAGTGTTACCGTTTCGGCGGTCAGAAAGTCAAGGTAGTTGGTGACAATGCCGGATATCATAAAAAGAACGCCGAGCATATCCGTACTGCCGCTCAGCGTGAGACGCACCGAGATCAGTGATATTACGGGTACGATCAGGAACACCCAGATGTATTCGAGCGATAACGGAACATACCATATCCCCGCCGCAGCAAGAGCGCAGACCGTACCGGCCGCGCCTGCGTAAAGCCTGTGCTTTATCAGAACATACAGAAGCGCCCCGTTGAGCAGAACGAGCGCAGCCGCGCCGATGATATACATTCCCCGGATATCGGTGAAGCAGTGGGCGGCACGGACAACGGCTGCAGAGCCGTGCCAGTAGCGCAGATATTCCTTGTTTGCCGGAAGTCCGTCCCTTACCGCGTCAAGAAGATTTTTATTCTCATTCTGATGATCGGAGAAGTAATACTCCGAGAGCATCACCGAACGCAGCGGGTCACTGCCATCAAAATGATACGCTATATTGAGCAGTATCGAGTCGGCGTAGCGGTCGATCCTGCTTGCGGGTATATCATCAGAAAGATCGAAAAAGACCTCGTTTTCGCACAGCTTACCGGCAGATGATAGCATATTGTCGTATAGGCACCGCGCCGGTATCATCGCCGACAGTACGAGTATCACCAGACATACGGCTGCTGCCGCCGCAAAAACAAGTATGTACCGTAAGCCGGCGGTTACATACGGCAGTAGCCTGTGCCGTTCCATGTTCACTCTCACCTCGATCGGATAATATGTATCGGACATATCACTTTGCACTCAGCCGAGGATATTGCCTTAAACCCATACATATTATAATACTATACATTTGAAAACTTGTCAATAGTTTTGGCACGAACGGCGCTTTTTTGGCACGAATGGCTGGAACCCGCTTATGAAGCGGGTTCCGTGAAAGTGAATTCTGCTAACCGGGGAAGTATTCAGCTGCCCAGATGTTTATTTCGCCGTTATAGTCACGATATCGCTTGTGGAAACCGTTGTCCACTTGCCGTCAACGTAAGCCTTTACAGCGTAGGAGTATTCCTTGCCTGCCTTTGTGCCGGTAATGCGTATCGCGCGCTTTGCTGTCTCGGTGACAAGTTTTAGCTTTCCGTCAACAAGAGCAGTTTTACTTTGTCGTGCAATTCAAAAGAGTTGCGCCGTCTGCATCAAGTTTGAACTTGTTCAGTTTGATAGCGCAGCCCTTTGTGGCTGTCGCGTTGAGCGTAAGATCAGTTAGCGTGAGATCACCGGTGAGCGTAATTGAGCTGCCGGAGAATGTGATCGTATGCTTGTTTCCGTTGATCGTCAGTCCGGCGTACTTGCCCTTTGTCGGGAGCTTGAACGTCTTGCCAAGGTCAATGTTTCCGAGAAGTTCAATTGCGTAGTTCTTGCCGCTTGCCTTTGCC
>CAMHBE010000329.1 GCA_946183095.1 uncultured Clostridia bacterium
GACGGCTTTAGGGCGGTGCGAATGGGCGGCAAGAGGTTTTTAGAGGTGCCCTAAAATACCCGGCAAGCAAATACTCACCGGGTACAGATCATCTTATTACAGCGAACACGACATCCGCCGCGTAAAGCGCCACCATTGCCGCTCCGGCAGCTCTGCCGATCCTGCCGCTTTTCGCAATTATGAATGTGACAATGCTCACTACCGTAAGTATAGCAAGGTCTGTGACCGACGCTAAGTTCACGGCTATCGGGTGTATCGTCGAGGAAACACCGAGGATAAGCAGTATATTCATAATGTTCGAGCCGACAACATTTCCGACCGCAAGCCCGTTCTCGCCTTTCTTCGATGCAACTATCGAGGTAACGAGTTCCGGCAGCGAAGTTCCCACCGCAACTATGGTAAGACCTATCAGAGTTTCCGACATTCCCGCCGCGGCCGCTATCTTCTTCGCGTTGTCAACGACCAGTTCACCGCCTATGATGATGCAGGCAAGTCCGACGATTATCAGCACGATACATTTCCATACCGGCATCGGAACGCTTTCTTCTTCATCATCCTGTTTGCGGTCTTTGCGCGCCTGTATTACGAGCATCGCTATGTAACCCACAAAAAGAACGAGCAGAACTATACCGAACGGACGGCTGACTTCTCCCACACTGTCGAGCATTCCCGCTCCGGCGAGTTTTCCCGACAGAAATGCTCCCAGACCGACTGCAAGAAGCGTAACGAGCGATATTATCACCGAGATAGGATAATCGCGCTTCATTATGGCTTTATCAATAGGTATCGGGTGGATAAGTGCGCATATACCGAGAACACCGAGAAGATTGAACAGATTCGACCCAACAACATTGCTCAGCGCTATCTCGTTTGAGCCGGCAACAGCGGCGGAAGTGCTGACCGCAAGTTCGGGCGCGCTCGTCCCCATGGCTACTACGGTCAGACCTATGATGACAGCGGGGACCCTGAAATTCGCCGCAAGTCCGGAACTTCCGTCAACGAACAGGTCGGCGCCTTTTATCAGTGCTGCAAATCCTACAACAAGCAGCAGACAGCTCAACAATATTTCCATGACTCTCTCCTTTACACTTCTTTCAAGTATAAGCGGCAAACATCAAATAATCTACCCGTCTTTTGTAAAGTTCTTGTAAAATCTCATCCGTCCTGTCCGTGCAGCCGAAAACTGCGAAACAATATAAAACAAATCACAAATTGCTGAAATTACCGGGCTTCACTTGTTAAATCCGGTATTATTTGTTGAAAAATATTCGTTTCAGGAATATTTGCTATTGACAAATATCTGTTTATGGTATATAATATATACAAATATACGACATCCATGGGAGGACATGACCATGACAGACCGGTTATTTGATGCAGTCGAAGCCAAAAAAAGCAATCTCATAGGAAACAAGATATCCGCGCTGAGAAAAAAACGACACATGACACAGAAAGACCTTATAGAACGTCTTTCATCATACGGCGTGACTGTCCTGCAAAGTGCGGTTGCGCGCTGGGAAAACGGCACTACGCCCCCCACCGCGTATCAGCTCATCGCCATAAGCCTCGCGCTCAACGCACCCGATATCATCGCGGAATTCACCGACCTTACGCTGCCGCCCGACCTTGAACTCAACGAGCTGGGACTGAAAAAGCTCGACGAGTACCGCGAACTGCTGATAGCTTCGGGAAAATACAAACCGTTCATTTCCGAAAACACCGCCGTCACAGCCACAGTTACTGTGCCTACCAGCTATATAAGAGCTGCCGCAGGTGTCGGAAATTTCATGGACGAGGAGAACTTCGAGGATAAGGAATACCCCGAAAGCTTCGTGCCTGCCGGTACCGACTTTGCGCTGTACGTTGACGGCAGCAGTATGTCACCGGTCTATGTGAATGAGCAGGTCGTGTTCGTGCAGCAGTGCGACACTGTCCGCCCCGGACAGGTGGGCATTTTCAGCATCGACAACGAGGTAGTCATAAAAATATACGATGAGCAGGAACCCGACGAGTCCTGCAAGGAAGAATTTACCGACAGCAGCGGGTTTGTACACCCGCAGGTCGTTCTGCGCTCCTACAACAGCGATTGGGAGCCGAGACCTGTCTCCCCGTACCAGGAGTTCCACGTCTATGGGAGAGTGCTGAACTGAGAGGGTGTTTGCATGGAACGGGCATATATAGCGATCGACATGAAATCATTCTACGCAAGTGTTGAGTGCGTTGCGCGTAAGCTCGACCCGCTGAAAGCAAGGCTGCTTGTCGCGGATCCCACCCGTTCCGATCAGACGATATGTCTTGCGGTATCTCCCGCGCTGAAAGCTATGGGAGTTCCCGGCAGACCGCGGCTTTTTGAAGCGAAACAGAAGATATACGAATACGAAATGCGCACGCATCACATCGTCGATTACATCATCGCGACACCGCGAATGGCGGAATACGAGCGTGTCTCGGCGCAGATATACTCTGTCTTCCTGCATTATGCCGCGCCGGAAGATATCCATGTTTACAGCATCGACGAGAGCTTCATCGACTGCACCCGCTACCTGCACATTTACAGAGAAGAAGCAGAGCGCACCGGCAGGCATCCCGCTCATATCATGGCGATGACCATTATCCGGGAAGTGCTGTCGGTCACGGGAATAACGGCAACTGTCGGCATCGGCACGAATATGTATCTCGCAAAGGTGGCTATGGATATCGTCGCAAAGAAGGCAAGACCCGACAAGGACGGCGTGCGTATCGCGGAACTCAACGAGGACAGCTACAGATACCTGCTGTGGGAACACGAACCGCTCACAGATTTCTGGATGGTGGGAATGGGAAAGGCGGCGCGTCTGGAAAAAGCGGGAATGCACACAATGGGCGATCTCGCGCGGTTTTCTATCGAGAACGAGGAGTGGTTCTACAAGACTTTCGGCATTGACGGCGAGATCATGATAGACCACGCATGGGGCGCCGAGCCGGTAATAATGAAAGA
>CAMHBE010000330.1 GCA_946183095.1 uncultured Clostridia bacterium
CAGGGGAATATGGTTGATTCAGTAGTTTTCCGATGTCTGTGAATTCGTAGTGTTCGTGTGCCGTAAGCTATGGACGCAGACGTCCGGAAGCTGTTTTCTCTGCACGAAGTCATGAAACCATGTTGTGATCGTGTCCGGGTGTATCGGTCTGCCGTCCTGTTTCGTGAATAGTCTGCCGGATTCCTGCCAATAAGTACCAACGTCGGCTTTATAGTCGTTCTGCCATTTGAGGTATTCGTTGATAATTTCAAGCGCATCGTCCGAAACTTTGATAACTCTTGTTGATTTGCGCGTCTTTGTCTTGCTTTCGTAGATGCCCTTTTTCGGCAGATACAGCGAGTTTTTGTGAACATATATCTTTTTATTGATGAAGTCCACATCTTCACACGATAAGCCGCACAGTTCCGCTCTGCGCAGTCCTGTATGCACAAATAGCTGTAACACGATACTGATAAGACCGACAGTTTCCTGCCGGTCTCATCATAAATTTTCTGCTTTCTTTTATATGCTATTTTGACTTTACACAAAATTCGGGATTGAGTCTCTTGCCCCGCCCATTCACACCGCCCTAAAGCCGTCATATTGCGCAAATTTTTCTTGACATACGAAAAAGTATTGAGCCGATTTAATCGAGTTGCTTTTATACATCTTTTAACCGAAGCGAATACTCTTCGCTATACCTATTTCTGTATTGCATCGGCGTAAGGCCCGTGATCCTCCGGAACGCCGCCGCAAACGCACTCTGAGTCGAAAAGCCGAGGGAATAGGCAATATCCGAGATAGAAAAATCCGAGAAGGTAAGTATATTCTGTGCGGTCGCCACCTTTGCTTTGAGAATATATGCCTTTATCGGTATCCCCATCTCCTTCGCGAACAGCTTCGACAGGTAGCTCGGGTCGAGGTGCTCATGCTCTGCAGCCATTTTCAGAGTCAGCGGTCTGTGAAGATTTTCGTAAATATAATCCACCGTCCTGCGTATGTGCAGTGACACGCTGTTTTCCTTGCGTATCTCCGACATACGCTTCGCGAAGTCGAGCATCATCGTTTCGGTGAGTTCGATAAGCTCCTGCGGCTCACGGCATTTATCGCCGCGGCGGATATATATGTCGCTCAGGGTGTAGGCAACATTGTGATTCATCCCGCCGTCGATGCAGACGCGGGCGATTATCCCCACACCTATCGCAAAATGGTACTGATTGTTCCGCAGCAGACTGTCGGACAGCATACCTTTGCCCTCATAGTAATGCGCCTTTATCTCTGTGAGGTTTTCACGGACCTTATTAACATCGCCGTTTTTTATGTCATCATAACGTGCGAACTCGCTTCGTATCTCAGTTCGCTTGAATTCTTTCTCCGTCTGGATGTAAAGACGGTAATTGAGTTCTTTGTTCGTGTTCATATAGTCGCCTCCCTCTGTTCTGAGTATACCATATTTTCGACATTAGAACAAAAGAGCAGATGTGGAGTGATCTATATGAACGGAAACATTGATTTTACACAAGGTAAACCGAGCCATACGATATTGCGGTTCTTCTTCCCGATGCTCGTGACAGGATTGTTACAGCAGTTCTATTCCTTTGCGGATACGGCTATCGTAGGCAGAGGTCTCGGAGACAATGCGCTCGCGGCGGTCGGAAACATGGGTTCGCTGTGTTTTCTTATAATCGGATTTTCAATGGGACTCGCTAACGGTTTTTCGGTACTTATCGCGCAGAGATACGGGGAAAAGAATTTTCTCGAACTGCGCCGGACGCTTTCGGCTATGGTACGACTCGCGGTCATCATCACAAGCGCGCTTACGGTACTCAGCATCACGTTTTTGCGCCCTGTACTTGCGCTTTTGCAGACGGACGAGAGCATTATCGGCGACAGCCTGACATACGGCTACATACTTTTCGGCGGACTTTCCGCGACGATATACTACAATATGAGCGCGGGCATTCTACGTTCCCTCGGCGATAGCAAAACACCCCTAAAGGCGATAGTGATCTCCTCGGTGCTCAACATCGCAATGGACAGTCTGTTCATTTTCGTATTACGCACGGGCGTTTGGGGAGCGGCGGTTGCTACGATAATCTCGCAGGTGATCTCCGGTACAGTGTGCCTCCGCAGGCTTCGCGGCATCGACTTTTTGAAAAAGCAGAATGTTGAGCCTAAGCCGGACGGCGTGCTTTACGCGCAGCTTATGAAAAACGGTGTGCCAATGGCGCTGATGAACTCGATAACTGCGGTAGGCTGTATGGTGGTGCAGTATTTCGTCAACGGTCTCGGTGTGGCGTACACGTCGGCGTACTCGGCGTGCAGTAAGTACATAAATATGTTCATGCAGCCCGCCTGCACAGCCGGATTTTCGATGTCGGCTTATACGGGTCAGAATTATGGCGCAAAGCGTTTTGACAGAATAAACAACGGGCTTAGGGTCTGCCTTGCGATTGCGATGACAGCGTATGTGATGCTCGGAATGGCAATGGTAATGCTGCCGGAATGGCTTGCCTCTCTGCTGCTTTCGGGCGAGGAGCAAATATCCTACGCTTCGGAATTCCTGCTGATCTGCGGGATGATGCTTTTTGCGGTGGATATGCTGTTCGTATTTCGTAACGCCGTTCAGGGCATGGGATTTCCGCTTGTGCCTATGATCTCCGGTATTGTGGAAATGGTGCTGCGTATAGGTGTTATCTCTCTGTTTATCGGACAGATAGGTTTCAGGGCAACGGCATATGCGGAGGTCTGCGCGTGGGTCGGCGCACTGATACTTAACGCGGCAGCGTATACGGTAATATACTCACGCGAGAGCGGAAAAATGCTTTGCCGCAGAAAAATACACAAACCTAAAAAGCACAAACTTGCTGTGCAATAAAATAACAGGAGGACAATATGGAATACTATACTCTTTCAAACAATATGAAAATACCCGTTATCGGATTCGGAACATGGCAGACGCCAAATGATGACACGGGCGT
>CAMHBE010000331.1 GCA_946183095.1 uncultured Clostridia bacterium
GCAGTCATATTTCCGGTTGAGGAAAATGTGTCAAGTATTATTGACAAATTCAAAAGTAGGTGTCGTGCGTGAAGAAAACTTGAACGGCGAATACACATACAAACTGGAATTTCCACAAAGAGGGAAAGATCGGCTATAATACGATTGCATCTTTATCTGAGCAAGTGAATAAGCACAATGCCCCTGAGCGCTATTGAAACGCGCAGGGGCAGATCTTTTATATGAGTATTCGTCTTTTGACACGCGGTATCATCATTACTTCAGGCACTCATTCACCCATGCGATGAAATTTGTGGAGCTGTTTCCGGTACGTTCGGCTTCGGTATGCCCCGCACCCCATATCGTCTCAAAATCTACGCTTTCCACGCCTTCATAGTTTTCAAGTGCAAGAGCAAGGTTCATCTCGGTCGTTACCGATGTGTCGCTCTGCGCGATACCTGTTCTTATGCGCCAATACTTTGCCACTGTGCTTGTACCGTAACCCTCGGAGCTTTCAAGCAGGTAATAGAGCGGTGTGTACATCTTCAGTCTCTGTTCTGCGGTATAACCGACACTGTCGGTCTTTGCGAGGTCGGCGGCATAGCTGTCGGCGTACTCGCTTCCGAGGTCGGAAAGTATTTCCGCAAGAACACTGTCAAAGTGTGCGCCGCTGCCGTCACCGTAACCGAACAGAGTATTTTCTCCCTGTCCTCCGTCAAGCTGGTCGAACGCGCCGAGATTCTTTGACGCGGATTTGAAAGCTTTTACAAAGTCGGCAACGCTTGATATTGCTGCTGTATTTGTGGCTGCGTCATAAGTCACCCACTCGCCGTTTGCATTGAGCGCGTCAATGTAGTCCTGTGCAGTTTCGTAGGTGCCGGAAATGCTGATGCCGCTCGAAGTGGCGTTGCGCGTGATGTTATCAACATCTTCTATTGTTGTGCCGCCGTTTCCGCCCATATCATCGGGCTTTTCTCCGTCAGGCATACCGCCGTCCGGAGCACCGTCGGGCTTCTCGCCGCCGAAATCTCCGTCAGGACGCTGACCTCCGCCTCCACCGTTTCTTCCGAAGCCGCCCATGCCCCCGTGACCGCCGGAGGAGCTGCTTGCGTCATAAGGGAATGTGGTATCGGAAAGGAAGTTGTTGAGGGATTGCTCGATCACGCCTTTCAGATAGTCGTAGTAGCTGCCGGACTGATAAATGCCCTCAGAGGACTCTTCAACAGTAAGGATAGTTCCATTTTCGTCCTTTATCTGTGCGGAATTGATATACTCCGCGAAAGCTGCCGCAAGCGCATCGGAGATAGCCTGTTCATCATCGGAAAGACCGCTCCTTGTAACTCCCATCATCCATTCATAAGCTTCATCTGCGCTGTCAAGGTTGGTTATCGGACACCAGTCCATAGAGCCGCAGACTGCATCGCTGACCCCCTGTACAGCTCCTATCGCTTCAAGATAAGGCGTATAGAGGTCGCTGTCTCCGGTAGCTCCCATAAGCGCTGACTGCGCACCGCCGCCGCTCATGCCGAATGTGAAGATACGCTCGGCGCTTCCTGCAATTACATCGTCACAATAGCGCACATAGCGAACCGCCGCTTTCAGGTCGGTGACACCTGCGGGAGCGCCCGCGTCACGTCCCCGGCAGCCTGCGTGTACATACACAAAGCCCTCGTTCGTATAGGTCTTTGCACTGCTTGAATAGTCGGTAAGCGCCGCCATTGCCGAATATGCGGGAGTGTTTATCGGCATTACTATAGGCGCAGTTTCGGCAGTGTAGCCGTTTATCGTGCCGTCGGACAACTCGCAGGTGTAAGTGCCGTCACCGTTGTCTGTGGCTGTCATATACGCGCCGGGAACGAATACCGCAAGCGTCTCATAGCCAGCGTCTGCCGGAGTTTCACAGTAGGAAATACCGATCTGATAGTAAACATCGTCATCGGCGTTGTACTGCCACTTTGTCATATCAAGCTTTTCAAGGTTTGTCACCGGCTGTACCTCCGCTGTCTGTTCTTCCGTTGTCTCTGTGACTGCCGCTGTGGTCGTTCCGGCGGTAGTTTCAGCTGTTTCCGACAATGCGGAAGTTGTTGTAGTTTCTGCGGCTGTAGTCGTTCCTGCTGTCTGGGTATTGCCGGAGCAGCCCGCCGCAAGGCAGATACACATTGCTGTTACAAATATAAGTGATCTTCTTTGTTTCATAAGTGATACCTCTCGATCTTTTGTTTTTCTTATTATATCACTATGAACTTAAAATGTAATTAAAGTTTTCTGTTTTTTTTGAAAAACACTCATACATATTTTCATACATTTCCGGATATCATCGGTTCTGTTCTCTTTTAAAAGCGTTTCAGGACAGTTCTTATCATAGCACATTTTTCCCAATTCAAAAGCTGCAAGTATCGCATACAGATACGGAAAGTCTTTCCGCTGTTCGTCCGTGAAAGGACGCAGACTTTCGTACCCGTCAAGGAATGCCGACAATATCTTCCGCTCCCTTTCCGGTGAAGCTTCTTCCCTGTAATCCATAAGCGCACAAGGCAGAGCTTGACGAATACAACAAGGCTTTCCGTCTGCTGAAAAAGTTTAACATCGACCACAATTTTCACTTTGACGCTTACGAGGGCTAACGGAAGAATTTGAAATCAGATCGAGACAAGTTACAGGAGCAGCTTGAAAAGATGAAATCCGACCTCAAGCCTTTGGAAGATGTCAGCTACTATATCGGAAAGGTTATTCCGCTTGATGATCTTCCGGTGCAGACCGTACCGGAAAAACAATCGGTATTGGAGAGTATCAGTGCCATCAAGCAGGAGCAGGCAGAAAAACAAGCGGTGCAGACCGAGCTTCCGAGCAAGAAGAAACGCCGGAACGACCTTGAAAAAATGTGTGATATGGAGGGACCCTATGAAAAATGAAGTTATGGAAACGAAAGCAACGGAAACGACAAGCACTTCTCTGAAACAGGATGCTGCCAAAA
>CAMHBE010000332.1 GCA_946183095.1 uncultured Clostridia bacterium
CGATTCCGAGATAAACGACAAATCCCGCTACGCATACTTAAAGGGGCTTGAAGAAGCGTATAAAGGTGAACCTGCCGCACTGCGCTGGGGCGGTACAAATGAAGAAGTCGATGCTGTAACGGGTGAAGCGCTGCTTGACGCATACAGGCGTATGATAAGTGAAACGCGCGTTGAGGTGATATGCACGGGTGAGAGCACGTTCGGCGGTATAGAAAAAATATTCGCGGATGCTTTCAAAAAGGCGGGACGCAATGCGAAGCACCTACCCGTAAGCCGCATCAGCCCCGTAAAACCCGCCGTGTCGAGAGTTACGGAGATCCTTGATATCGAGCAGAGCAAGCTCGTCATGATGTTCAAGTCCCCGCTGCGAAAGCCGTATGACCTTCTGGTCACCGAACACCTTTACGGCGGTACGGAATCCTCAAAGCTGTTCCTGAATGTCCGTGAGAAGATGTCACTCTGCTATTACTGCATCTCCGGAATACAGTACGGGAAAGGTCTTATGAGCGTGAACTGCGGCGTTGCGCCCGAAAACCTCGCAAAAGCCGAAGAAGAGTGCATGAACCAGCTGAAAAGCATTGCCGAAGGTGATTTCACAGACGAAGAAGTCGAAAACGTAAAGCTCTATATCATCAACACTTACCGAGCTTCCGCCGATACGGTCAGCGGCATAAGCGGAAAGTGTCTCGGCGCTGTCCTCTGCCCCGATGTGGACGTTGATATCGAGGAGAAGATACGCAGAGTGCGCGCCGTCACCCGTGATGATATCATCGAAGCCGCGAAGTCATTCGCCCTCGATACCGTGTTCATACTCAGACCGGAAGAAACGGAGGATGCCGAATGAAAAAACAGATACTGACCAACAGCAGGCTGAACGAGTGCTGTACCCGGATAAAGCATGACAGCGGTCTTACCGTATGCCTTTACCCCATGTCGGGATTCAGCTCGGCGTTCGCTATAATGGGAACACGCTACGGTTCTGTAGATACCACTTTCAAGACCAACGAAGATGCGGATTTTGTCACCGTCCCGGAGGGCATTGCGCATTATCTCGAACATAAACTGTTCGAGGGCGAGGAATGCAACGCCTTCGAGAACTTTGCAAAGACAGGCGCTTACTCCAATGCTTTCACGTCATTTGACACCACGGCGTATCATTTCACCTGTTCGGACAAATTCGCCGACAACCTGCGCATACTTCTCGACTTTGTACAGGAACCGTATTTCACCGACGAGAATGTACAGAAAGAGCAGGGTATCATCGCACAGGAGATAAAGATATATCTCGACGACCCGGGCTGGAGGGTATTCTTCAACGGTCTCGGCGCGATATATCACAATAATCCCGTTCGGATAGACATTGCCGGAACGGTGGAGAGCATAGCGCAGATAAACAAGGAACTTCTCTACCGCTGCTACAACACCTTCTACAATCTGAACAACATGACCCTCTCGATAGCGGGCAATTTCGACCCGGATGAAGCACTCGCAGTGTGTGACGAGATGCTGAAGTCTTCAAAGGATATCGGGCTGCGGACGATCGTTCCGGACGAGCCTGCCGGAATAAAAGAAAAGCGTGTCTCACAGAAGCTTTACTGCGCACTTCCACTCTTCCAGCTCGGGTTCAAGATGCCCGCGCAGACAGGCAGAGAATGCACAAGGCAGTATATGATATGGAACATCCTGCTCGACAGCGCTCTCGGCAGCTTCTCATCGTTCTACAGCAGGTTCTACGATGAGGGACTGATAAACGACACCTTCGCCGCAAGCGTGTTCAAAGGCAGAGGGTTCTTCCTGCCGATAGTCAGCGGAGACTCCCGCGACCCTGACAGGATAAGCGAGGAAGTCATAAAGGAGCTGCACCGGCTGAAAAAAGACGGCATACCGAAGGAAGATTTCGAGGTAGTGAAGAAGATGACATACGGTGACCTTGTCGGCAGCTTCAACAGTGTCGGCTCCGTTGCAAAAGGCATGATGAACGCCGAGCTCGCCGGAACGGATATCTTCGACAGCATCGAGACCGCCGCGGCTGTGACATACGACGATGTGATGCAGGCACTCGAAGGGCTCGACACCGAAAACAGCAGTCTTTCGATAATAGAGCCGCTCGACAGACAGTGACGGAAAGGAGAAAGTGACAGATAAATGGATGATAATTTTTTCAGAAGGACGGAATTTCCTAATCTCTTTTCCGGAGAGATAACCCTGAACCGTGTGGCCTTCGAGATATTCGGCTTCAAGGTCTTCTGGTACGCTATAATCATTGCCGTGGGTCTGATACTCGCTGTGGTGTATTGCACAAAACGCGGCAAAAAGTACGGACTCACGAGCGACGACATTTTCGATGTCGCACTCTTCGGCGGCATTTTCGGGTTCCTCGGAGCGCGTATATTCTATGTCATTTTCTGGAACATCAACCCCGAGAATGTCTACAAATACGACTTTGTCACCACATTTACGACGATACATGACGGTGGTCTCGCTATATACGGCGGCATAATCTGCGGAACTATAGCCGGCGTTATAACCTGCAAGGTGCGCGGCACGCCTGTATTCACGCTCTGTGACATGGGCGGCTGCGGATTTCTTATCGGTCAGGCGATAGGACGTTGGGGCAACTTCGTCAATCAGGAGGCATACGGCGCTCCCACCGCAGGCAGCCTCCCGTGGGGAATGACAGGCAACGTCATAAAACTCGACCCGATAGTTGTGGCGGCGCAGGAACAGCTCCCCGCCGGTGAATACGCACTCGTTCACCCCTGCTTTCTGTACGAGAGCCTGTGGTGTGCGCTGGGACTGGTGTTCATACATTTCATCGTCAGCAGGTTCCAGACCTACGACGGCGAGCAGTTCCTGTGGTACATTATATGGTACGGCACCGGACGCGGCTTCATTGAGGGGCTTCGCACAGACAGTCTCTATATAGGCGACAGCGGTATAAGAGTTTCCCAG
>CAMHBE010000333.1 GCA_946183095.1 uncultured Clostridia bacterium
CACCGTATAAACATCATCGACACCCCCGGTCACGTTGACTTTACTGTTGAAGTTGAGCGCTCACTGCGAGTTCTCGACGGTTCCGTAACTGTCTTCTGTGCGAAGGGCGGCGTTGAACCGCAGTCCGAGACCGTTTGGCATCAGGCAGACAAGTACAAGGTACCGAGAATGGCTTATGTCAACAAAATGGATATCATGGGCGCGGACTTCTACAACGTTGTAAAGATGATGAAAGATCGTCTCAAGACAAACGCTGTACCGATCCAGCTCCCTATCGGATCGGAAGATACGTTCAGAGGAATTATCGACCTTGTTGAAATGAACGCGGACATCTACTATGATGACCTCGGCAAGGATATGAGAGTCGAAGAGATCCCCGCCGACATGAAGGAGATCGCAGAGAAGTACAGAAATGAGCTTCTCGAAGCAGTTTCCGAGCAGGACGAGGATATAATGAACAAGTACCTCGAGGGTGAGGAGATCACCACCGATGAGATCAAGAAGTGCATCAGAAAGGCTTGTATAGCTAACGATATGGTTCCGGTAACCTGCGGAACTTCATACAGAAACAAGGGCGTTCAGAAGCTCCTTGACGCTGTCGTTGACTATATGCCTTCGCCGCTCGACATCCCGCCTATCAAGGGTACCAACCCCGAAACAGGTGAGGAAGAGGAGAGACGTGCAGGTGATGACGAGCCGTTCTCCGCACTCGCATTCAAGATCGCGACTGACCCGTTTGTGGGTAAGATCTGCTATTTCCGTGTATATTCCGGTGTAGTTGAGGCAGGCGCAAGCGTTCTCAACGCTACAAAGGACAAGAAGGAGCGTATGGGTCGTATCCTTCAGATGCACGCAAACCACAGACAGGATCTCGAAGTCTGCTACTGCGGCGATATCGCTGCGGCAGTCGGCGTAAAGAATACCACCACCGGCGATACTCTTTGCGATGAGAATCATCCTATAATCCTCGAATCCATGGAATTCCCGGATCCTGTTATCGACCTTGCAATCGAGCCTAAGACCAAGGCAGGTCAGGAAAAGATGGCTCTCGCGCTTGCAAAGCTCGCAGAGGAAGACCCGACCTTCAAGACATGGACTGATTCCGAGACAGGTCAGACGATCATCGCCGGTATGGGTGAGCTTCACCTTGAGATCATCGTTGACAGACTTCTCCGTGAGTTCAAGGTCGAGGCTAACGTAGGTGCTCCTCAGGTCGCTTACAAGGAGACTATCACTACCGCTACAGATGTTGATACAAAGTATGCTCGTCAGTCCGGCGGTAAAGGTCAGTACGGTCATGTTAAGCTCAAAGTCGAGCCTAACGAGTCCGGTAAGGGCTATGAGTTCACAAACGCTGTTGTCGGCGGCGCTATACCGAAGGAGTATATACCCGCTGTCGATGCAGGTATCCAGGGTGCGATGCAGGCAGGTGTGCTTGCGGGTTATCCCGTAGTCGATCTGAAAGTCACACTTTACGACGGTTCGTACCACGAAGTCGATTCGTCCGAAATGGCATTCAAGATCGCGGGTTCTATGGCTATCAAGGAAGCCTGCAGGAAGGCTAATCCCGTTATCCTTGAACCTATCATGAAAGTTGTTGTCGATGTTCCGGAAGAGTATATGGGTGATGTTATTGGCGACCTCAGCTCCAGACGCGGTACCATTCAGGGTATGGACGACAGGGGCGGTGTCAAGGAAGTTAACGCACTTGTTCCGCTGTCCGAAATGTTCGGTTACTCCAACGACCTGCGTTCTAAGACACAGGGCCGCGGTCAGTATGTAATGGAGCCTCACAGCTATGTTCAGGTGCCCAAGAACATTGCAGACAACATTGTCAGCAAGAGATCGAAAGATTAAATAAAAAATTTTTAAAAAACACTTGTAATTTCATTAAATATTTGGTACAATATACCTATGGGATTTTTTGAAGTTACCATCAAATTTTAGGAGGAATTAACAATGGCAAAGGAACATTTTAACCGAACCAAACCCCATGTAAACATCGGTACCATCGGACACGTTGACCATGGTAAGACAACCCTTACAGCAGCTATCACAAAGGTACTCGCTATGAAGGGTCAGGCTAAGTTCGAAGCTTATGACATGATCGATAAGGCTCCTGAGGAGAGAGAGCGTGGTATCACGATCAACACCGCTCACGTTGAGTATGAGACTGACAAGCGTCATTACGCTCACGTTGACTGCCCCGGTCATGCTGACTATATCAAGAACATGATCACCGGTGCAGCTCAGATGGACGGCGCTATCCTCGTTGTTGCAGGTACAGACGGTCCTATGGCTCAGACAAGAGAGCATATCCTTCTTGCACATCAGGTCGGCGTTCCTGCAATGGTAGTTTTCATCAACAAGTGCGATGACGTTGACGATCCCGAGCTTCTCGACCTCGTTGAAATGGATATCCGTGACGTTCTTACAAAGAACGATTTCCCGGGTGATGATATCCCGATCATTCGCGGTTCCGCTAAGGTAGCTCTTGACTGCGCAAGCCAGGATATCAATGCTCCCGAATACAAGTGCATCCTCGAACTTATGGATGCAGTTGACAGCTATATCCCGACTCCCGATCGTAAGGCTGATCTTCCTTTCCTTATGCCTGTTGAGGATACAATGACCATCACAGGTCGTGGTACTGTTGCTACAGGTCGTGTTGAGAGAGGTATCCTCAAGACCAACGATACAGTTGAGATCACAGGTCTTACCGATGAGCCCAAGTCCACTGTTGTTACAGGTATAGAGATGTTCCGTAAGATCCTCGACTATGCTGAGGCAGGCGACAACATCGGTGCTCTTCTCCGTGGTATCCAGAGAAGCGAGATCGAGCGTGGTCAGGTTCTTTGCAAGCCCGGTTCCATTCATCCGCACACCAAGTTCTCCGGTCAGGTTTACGTTCTTAAGAAGGAAGAGGGCGGACGTCATACTCCTTTCTTCA